>JAUWBP010000002.1 GCA_030601665.1 Hadesarchaea archaeon
CCGAAGGCGGGAAGGCGGGAAAGAGTCGCGTCTGTCTGTGGAGAGCGAGACCGAAGAGATGATCTTCGAAAATGAGTGGTTGAGAATGAGACTCTCCTTCGACTTTCGAATCAAAAGCATGAAATTGAAAAAGGATTTCCGGGGAGAGTTTTCCTTGGTCGGCCCAGCGGAGATGTACGTAATCCTCAAGGGGGTTACCGCCTCCTTACCTTTCCTGCCTTTTGCCCGAAGCTAATATCTCTGTTGAGGCTACCAGCACCCATCAGAGGAAAACCAGTGCACGAAAAAACCAACTCCTCCAATGTGCTTCATCTGCGACCTACGGAATCCGGCGTGACAGAAACGGCCTTCTACGAGGGGCCCGAGGCAGGCGAGTGTTCGCACGGTCAGGGAAACTTCCACGGCTATCTCGTGAAAGTTTTTATTGCAACTAGTAAATAATGTAAAATAGGAGTGCTAAAAATATGGCAAGTTTAGCGATAGAAAACGGGCTAATTGTAACTATGGATAAGGAACGGCGGATTCTCAAGCGAGGAAACGTAGCTATCGAGGATGGGAAGATCGTAAGTGTTGAAAAGGCAGGGGAAGCTAGGAGCAAGTACCGGGCCGAGGAGATCATAGACGCAACGGGAAAAATAGTAATGCCCGGCCTAATATGTGCCCATCATCACCTCTATTCTACCTTTGCAAGGGGCATGGCCATTCCTGGCGAACCAGCGAAGAATTTCGTTGAAATATTGGAGAAGCTCTGGTGGAAATTGGATAACGCCCTGACCAAAGAAGATATCTATTACAGCTCCTTGATCCCCCTAATCGAATGCGTAAGAAATGGGACTACCACAATTATTGACCACCACGAGAGCCAATCTTATCAGAAGGGAAGTTTGGAAGAAATTGCCAGAGCAGTAGAGGAAGTTGGAATTCGTGGCTCCCTCTGCTTGGGAACCTCTGACCGCTACGGAAGGGGTAAAGAAGGGGTGGATGAAAATGAACGCTTTCTTTCTCTCCTCAGTTCTCGATCGTCCCAACTTCTGAAGGGGTTGGTTGGTCTGCATGCCACCTTTACAGTAAACGACGATACATTGGATAAGTCGGTTAAACTGGCAAAAAAATACGGGGTTGGAATTCACGTTCACTGCGCTGAGGACAAGGCTGACGAAGATGAAAATTTGAAAAAATATAATATGAGAGTGGTTGAGAGATTGAATTCGCATGAAGCTCTGGGAGAGAAGTCCATCGCTGTTCACTGTGTTCACGTCGATGAAAAAGAGATGGATATTTTGAAATCCACGAGAACTAACGTGGTTCACAACCCTGAATCAAATATGAACAATGCCGTGGGCTGTGCCGATGTCCTAGGAATGATGGGAAATGGAATCGAGGTTGGCCTGGGCACCGATGGAATGAGTTCAGATATGCTCTCTCAAATGAGATGTTCCTATCTCATCCATCGCCACGTAAAAAAGGACCCTCGGGTTGCATTTTTGGAAGCACCTGCAATGCTACTGGACAACAACCCTAAAATTGTGAAGAGGGTCGCTGGCTGGAGAGTGGGAGAAATTGCAAAGGGTGCCTTGGCAGACATCATTTTAATTGATTACCTTCCCCCCACCATCTTAAATGAGAATAACTTCCTAGGCCATCTGATCTTCGGTTTGGTTGATGCAACCGTAGACACGACAATATGTAATGGAAAAATTTTGATGCGGGATAAGAAACTGGTAGACTTGGACGAGAAATCCATCACCAAAAAGACTTCTCAATTGGCTTCGGAACTTTGGAAACGTTTATAGATGTTTAGAACCGGATCGCCCTCGTCGGGCAAACAGAAACACACATCCCACATCCATAACACTTAACTGGGTCGACCCTTGCAATTCGTCTCACCACTTTAGCCGCTTCGTAAACGCAGTACTGCTCGCAGAGCCCGCAGCCCGTGCATCTAGACGCTATGATCTCCGGTGGTTTAGCGGTAGTACGAAAAGGCTGCTCTGGCAGGTGGCGGAGCGCAATCCCCTTGAAATCCGCAATTGAGTTGTAGCCTTTGGCGCGCATGAACTTGACCATTCTATCTGCTATGAGCCCGTAGATTTTGTACCCTCGAATTATCGCTGCGGTTGAGAGTTGCACCGCTGAGGCCCCAAGCATGATGAATTCAATGGCATCGCGTTCATTACTGATTCCACCCACCCCGATGACCGGTATCTTCACCGCACGGCAAATGTCGGCCACACACCGCATCGCGAGCGGCTTGATGGCTGGGCCCGAAAGCCAACCGTAGCCGGAAACGCTTCCGAGCATTGGCATCGTGTTTTCTATGTCAATTGCCAAGCCCGGCCCCAGCGCGTTTGTCGCCACTATTCCATCCGCCCCTGCCCCTTCCACCGCTCGCGCGAACTGGGCCACGTCGAATGCGCCCGGGCTGAGCTTCACGAACACTGGGATATCGACGACCTCTTTCGCCGCCTTCGTGGCTTCAGTCACTAGTTCCAAGTCCCTTCCGAGGTGTTGTGTCGATAGTTCAAGGGCATCCACTCCAGCCGCTTTTACCTTCGGGGCAACAGCTCGGATTTCATCGGCTTTGTAGCCCACGCTCGCTATCAACGGCAGCCCCTTCTTTTTCGCCTTCGCATACTCGGAGCGGAGCCATTGCTCGAGTGGCAAATCGCTCCAGAGCTCAGCGTTCAGGATGCTATCTTTGACTTTCACCATGTTAGGGCGAGGCACATGGGCTGGGGAAACGCTCACCGTCTTCGCGACCAACCCGCCGGCGCCTCCATCAGCAGCTTTTACTAATGCATCGCCATCGCGCACCGTCGGGCCAGCTGCAGGCAGAATGGGGTTGCGGAATTTTAAACCACATATTTCCACGGATAGGCTGACCACTCTATCATCTCCGCCCTATCGCCCCAAGCTTCTGCCAGAGCTTCTCCGCCGATTTCCGCGACACCTTCACCGTCTCCGCTTCGTCGAGAGTCTGCATCTTTCGCTCGCGCATCAAGATTTTGCCACCGACGATGACCGTTTCGACATCATCGCCATCAATGGTGTTAACGATGTGTCCGACGACGCTCTCGGGACGCACGGGTGTAGGTGCGGTGGCTGGATTTATGATGATGATATCAGCTAGCTTCCCGGACTCAATCGAACCCAGCTCATTCCCCAACCCGTAGAGTTCCGCTCCACGGATCGTTGCCATCTCGAGTGCCTCCATGGATGAAATCACGCGGGGATCGCGGAGGGAAACCTTGTGCAACAGGAAGGCGGCACGGAGGTTCTCGAATCCGTCGAAAATATAACCATCATTACCTAATCCCACAGGTATTCCCATCGAGAGCATTTTTACCACTGGTGCAACTCCGACCGCATTTAGCATGTTACTCAAGGGGTTGTGGGCCACTTTTGCTCCGGTCTTTTTGAGGATTGCCAGCTCATCACCGTTGATTTGCACGCAATGAGCAAGCACGACATCTTGCGCGAGTAATCCTTCATCGTTCAGCCGTTCGATTGTGCGTTTGCCGAACTGCTCTAAACTGTGATAGAGGTCCACCAGCCCCTCGCAGGTGTGGATGGTTATGGGCACCTTGTAGCGACTCGCGAGCTCTCTGACATGGTGGAAAAGCTCGTCGGAACCCGTGAAAGAAGAGTGGATGCTGAACATCCCCTGCACCCGGCGCATGCGCTCCTTCTTGACCTTCCGGATGAATCGTTCATTCTCCTTCGTGCCCTTCGCCCCCTCAGCGTGGGTGTGACGCTCGGTTGCCTCAAACGCTATGATGCCCCGCATCCCCGATTGCTCGACCGCGGCAGCGATCCGATCAAGCACGCCGGTTACGGCGTTCGGACCCGAGAAGGTGTCAGCAAACATGGTTGTACCAGTTTTGATGAACTCGAGGCAGGAGATAAGGGCACTCGCATACGCGTCCTCGCGAGTTATTGCCTCGTCCATTGGCCACCAGATACGCTGCAGAATCTGCGAGAAATCGGTAGGGGGCTCAATCTTCAAAGGGGCGCCGCGCAAGAGTATGCCGTAGAGATGGGTGTGCGAGCAAATCAGGCCGGGCATGACTATTTTGCCGCGAGCGTCAATGACTTCTTCAGGCTTGCTTCTGGTTTTTGCTTCGCCGCGCTTGACCGAAACAATGCGGCCGTCCTCGACAGCAATCGAGCCATTAGCGATGATTCGACGATCCTTATCCATCGTGAAAATCAAACCGTTTTTAATCAACAGGTCAACCATCCAATCCCTAACAACAAAAACACCAGCACACATTTAAGCTTTCGGTGAAATGGCGAATCAAAGGTGAACCGCTCCCAAAAAGAAAAAGGTTGCCCGTGGCGGTTTATTTAAACCCCGTAAATTACTTGAGTATGGTGATTTAGATATGCCAGAATTTTCAGCTTCCATAATGAATCAACTCATCCGAAAAGCGGGCGAAGTCCGCGTGTCGCGTAGCGCCGCCCTCGAGCTCAGCGCAGTCCTCGAGGAATATGCGATTGAGCTGTCAAAGGAGGCGATAAAGCTAACTAAACATCGCAGCGCGAAAACCGTAAACGAGAGTGATATTCGGGCAGCTGCATCAAGAATACGCGCATAACTTTGCCTTGACTAGGTGATGTTTTGGTCGATTTAGTTATTCGAAATGCGCGCTTAACCTTGCCCGAGGGAATCATCCGCGGAGAACTCGCGGTCGATAAAGGACGCATTTCTGAAATCGCTACGAGTGGGCTGCCCAAAGCCGATCTAGAAATCGATGCGAAAGAGAAAATTGTGATGCCTGGAGTTATCGACACCCACGTCCATTTCTATGATAGCCATTACCTCCCCCGAGAGGACTTTCAAAACGGTAGTGCCGCAGCCGCAGCGGGAGGCGTCACCAGCGTGATCATGATGCCCCTCGATACTCCGATGCTGACGCCAAGAACGATAAAAACTATCATCAAGCTCGGGCAGAATGAGAGCCTCATAGATTTCGCCCTCCACGCGGGAAACATGACCGCAGAGTCTATCAAAAATATTCCCAATATCGCCTCGCTCGGCATTAAATCATTCAAAGCGTTCACGTGTGCCCCCTATGGCATCAAAGACCGGATGTTGGAAGAGCTGATGACCGCGATAAAAAATGTTGACGGTACAATATTTGTCCATGCGGAGGACGACAAAGTTCTACAGAAACAAACCAAGCGGCTCCTTAAGGAAGGGCGGAAGGATCCATTAGCTCATACGGAATCACGCCCGAATGAAGCCGAAGAAAAAGCCGTTGCAAAAGTGATCAAGCTCACCCAAAGGACTGGCTGTAAATTGCATCTAGCCCACATCACGACACGTCAGGGTGCTGAGCTCGTCAAAAAGGCGAAGGTCAAGCGAGTGCCGCTAACTGCTGAAACATCTCCGCACTACTTGTTTTTCACACAAAAAGACATGAAAAGGCTGGGGCCGTACCTGAAGGTGAACCCAGCGTTGAAGACGAGCGAGGATTGTACGGCGCTCTGGAAAGCATTGTCCAAAGGAGTGATTGACATCGTCGCGACCGACCACGCTCCCGGCACTAAAGAGGAGAAGGAAATCGGGTGGAAAAATATCTGGACGGCGCAAATTGGGATACCTGGGGTAGAAACCCTGCTACCGCTCATGCTCGGCGAAGGCGTCGCAAAGGGCAGGCTGACGTTCGAGAGGCTGGTCGATGCCCTCTGCACCAAACCCGCGCAGACCTTCGGCCTTTACCCGCGCAAAGGGGTCATCCGCGAGGGCTCTGACGCCGACCTCGTGCTCGTGGACCTCAAAAAAGAAGTAACGATAACAGCTGAGAGATTGCACTACAAGGTTGGATGGACCCCCTACGAGGGAGTGGGAGTTAAAGGGGTGCCGGTGACGACAATCTCACGGGGCATTATAGTGGCTGAAGATGGGGATGTAGTCGGAAAACCAGGGCATGGACAGTTCCTGAGTAGATAGATTCAAGCAAAATATCAAACGCCTTTTTCAACCCTCGTGCGAGTTTTCCAGTAAGAGCGAAGCGCATCCAACGCTAGAACAGCTTTCTCTGGAGAGTCGTAAACGGGGATGTTTTTGCCCTTCACCGCCTCCCGCACCAGAACGCCAGCCCCCACTGCCATTGTCACGCTGACGACCGGCTTATCCTTAGACTTTTCCGCCACCTCCGCTATTGCTTGAACATCTTCGGGCTCGAGGAAACTCAACTTGAGCTCGTTCATCACCACTACACCATCCACACCATGATCCGAAAGCACCTGTTCGAGGACGAACTTGTACCGATCGGCCTTCGCGCCGATGCCCAGGTCCACCCATTCCACAATGTTGATATCTTGATATTTCCTGGTGATCTTCTTCGTGACCTTATCAGAGAGCTTCGCCAACGCAAACTCCTTGCGGGAAAGGGCATCCGCAACCAAAGTCGCTGCTCCATCGGCATTGGTAACCACTGCCACCCGATCGCCCGGCATGGGGGGCTGTTTTGCCAATGCATCCGCAACTCCCAGGAGCTCCTCGACAATGTCAACCCGAATAGCTCCGACCTGTTTGAGATAAGCGGCGAATATTTTATCTCGC
Source organism: Hadesarchaea archaeon (assembly GCA_030601665.1). Lineage (GTDB taxonomy): Archaea > Hadarchaeota > Hadarchaeia > Hadarchaeales > Hadarchaeaceae > DG-33. The sequence goes on from JAUWBP010000002.1 coordinate 6,572, forward strand.
TCATCCTGCGCTGTGCCTCCCTTCATTACGACGACAGGCTTCTTTTTCACCGCTTCACGAATCAACCCGAGAAACCTCCGCCCATCGCGAACGCTCTGCAAATAAATGCAAATTACTTTCGTTTCCTCGTCGTGCATTAAAAATTCGAGCAGGTCCGCCTCAGTGACATCGACACTGTCGCCAGTCGATGCAAACTTGCCCACACCCACACCGTGAAAACGGGCCCAATCGAGTATCGCCATGCCAACTGCGCTATCCTGCGAGATCACTGCGATGCCTCCGCGTGAGGGCATGAAACCGCGCTCGAGTGTCGCGCACAGACCCTTCGATGTGTTGATTACCCCCGCCGTCGCGTTCGGGCCGAGAATGCAGACCTTTCGCTTAGCGACCCCGCGCGCCAGTTCCTCACGCTGCTGTTGGTCAAAACCCCCGGCGACTAAAACAATCGCCTTCATTACAAGATTAAGTAAATTTCGCCAATTCTTCATGACGAGCTTTGAAGGGAGCACCACTACGGCGAGATCGCGTCCCTTTGGCACCTGATTCAAATTTTTGATGGCGCCCTCAAGTTTCCCGCTCAGGTCCACAACGTAGGTCTTGCCCTCGAAGCGATGCATATTGTGAACGAGCGAGTGAAAGAACGCTGGCGAAACTATACCTTCTCTAATCCCATCGGAGGCACCTACGAGCACGACTGACTTGGGCTCGAAAATCGCCTTAACTTCGTTAGACATTACTTGCTCTCCACAAGGATTATCCGGGCATCGGCTACCATTGCGCCCTTTCCGTCATCGAATGTAAAAATCGGGTTCAAATCCATCTCAGCTATCTCGGAAAACTCATGTGCGAGCTGCCCGACCTTTTGAATGATGTCGACGAGCGCACCGACATCGGCCGGAGGCGTCCCCCGGATGCCCGCTAGGACCGGGTAGCCCTTGATCTCTTGAATCATTTCGCGCGCGTCCTCAGCACTGAGCGGGGCCAGCCTGAAACTGATGTCATCAAGCACCTCGACCCACACGCCGCCCAGTCCGAACATCACCGTGGCGCCGAAAGAGGGGTCCTGAAGAGCACCCACGATTACCTCGCGGGCGGGGGGGAGGTACTCCTGAATTGTCACCCCTAGGATTTTTGCGTCTGGCTTGTATGCACGAGCGTTATCGATCAAATCGCCAAACGATTGTCTAATCTCCAGCTCCGAGCTCAACCCCACCCTGACGCCCTTCGCCTCGCTCTTATGGATGATGTCAGGGGAAGCAATTTTCAGAACGATAGGATAACGAACTTCTCGTGCAAATTTAACCGCTTCACTTATGTCGCGGGCTAGCTCCGTCCGGTTAACCGGCACCCCCCATGCAGCGAGAACCCGCTTAGACTCTAATTCCATCAGCTCACGTCTGCCCTCCTTGCGGGTTGAATTGAGGATTTCAGCCACTTTTCCCTTCTCTGCAGCCAAGCCCATCACCCAAGAACAAGCTAAATTGTGGCAAGTGCTATAAAGATTTTCCCTCAAATTACCAAAATCTGGGTATTTTTAACTCTTTTGACAGAAATAGCCATATATCCTTGCTTAAATAGTGAAATCAGGGAATATAGTTTTAAAAACTAAAAATAAAGGGCATATTAAGGGACTAAGGATTAGCTCAGAAGTAGAGAGCAGGGAATTTAGAACGCTATGGTTGGGTGTTTCATTCTAATGTTGCATGCACCCTCTGTGGTCACGGCGCACGGTCCTACTGGGTGCTCTGGAGTGCACGCTTCGTTAAACAGCGGACATTCACGTGGGTTAATCAGCCCCCTGAGAACATCACCACATCTGCATCCCCTTGCGAAGTCTTCTACCTCCCCTATCTGAAAGTCAAATTTTTTATGTACATCATACCCTTCGAACTCTCGCCTGAGTTCTAGAGCGGATCTTGGAACCATTGGAAACCCACGCCATTTTTTATCAACGACTTTAAACACTTGAGCTATCTTCTCCTGTGCCACCACATTGCCCTCGGGACGGACCGCGCGGGTGTACCCAATTTCTACTTCGTGCCTGCCCTCGCGCAATTGCTTCAGTAGCATCCAGATACTAAGCAGGACATCTATGGGCTCAAACCCGGCAATTACCTGTGGCACCCCGTAGTGATCCGAGAGATGCTCGTAGGGTTTGGACCCAATTATCGTCGAAACATGCCCGGGACATATGAACCCGTCAAGTGCAACCTCGCCGGACCCGAGCAGGAACTCCATCGCCGGGGGGATCAGGCGGTGGCACACGAGCAAGCTGAAGTTCTCGGGGGGCCCGCGAAGAACCTCAGCGGCAGTCGTGGGTGCAGTTGTCTCGAACCCAACAGCCGCGTGAACGACCTCCCGCCCTGGATTTCGTCTCGCCATCTCGACTGCATCAGCCACGCCATAGACTATCCTGACATCCGCGCCGTCGGTCTTGGCCCCGGCCAACGATGTCCCCGTACCCGGGACGCGAAACATGTCCCCGAAGGTGGTAATGAGGTAACCGCGCCTGGCGAGCTCGATCGCTTCGGCGATTTCCGCGGTGCTCGTCACACAAACTGGGCACCCCGGGCCGCTGATCACTTCGAGCCAATTGGGAAGCAGGGAGCGGAGACCGAACTTGGTGATGGTTACCTCGTGACTCCCGCACACGTGCATGAATTTTACCCTGCGATTTGGGTAGAGCCCGCGTATCTCCCGCAGGATTCGGGCCGCTATTTCACGGTCTCTAAATTTTTTCAACGTTGCGCTCGCCATTTTTAAGACCCAAAACGTTTTTAATGCCTCATACTGCCTATAAGCTTCGGTGGACGATTGAAAATTTTAGTGGCAGCCGACTTCCACGGAGCGCCTAATGCCGAAACCAATCTCTCCAAGTTCCTTAAACGCGGTTATGATTGCCTTGTGCTCATAGGCGACCTCACAAACTTCGGCCCAGCTAATCTATCGAAAAGCATGCTTGAGCGGATCAAGACAATGGGGATACCCACGTTCGCGGTGCCGGGCAACTGCGATCCGAAGGAGATTCTGCAGGTGCTCGAAAAGTACGGAGTTAACCTTCACAGCAAGTGCGAGCAGCTCGATAATATCACATTCGTTGGACTCGGGGGCTCAAACCTGACCCCCTTCAACACCCCATTCGAGCTCACCGAAGCGGAGATCCAAGAGGAACTTGCGGCGCTGACCTGCACCACCGGCACCAACTGGGTGCTAGTCACCCACGCCCCGCCCCACGGCACCAAGCTCGACCAGAGCGACGAAGGTACTCACGTGGGGAGCAAGAGCATTCGCAAGTTCATCGAGCAGAAGCAGCCCCTCGTGGCGCTTTGCGGCCATGTGCACGAAGCCCGAAATACCGAAAAGCTTGGGCGAACCCTGATGGTCAACCCCGGGCCAATTAGCAAGGGTTATGCTGCTGAGATAACTGTAGATAAAAATGACGAAATTCAGGCCAAACTGCTCGAGCTCTAGCGGTCGCAAAAATGATGAAATAAATGCCTAAAATGACATGCTGCCCCCGTTGCGGTTCTTCAAAGCTCAAATGTGCTTCGGGGCTCCCCCATCTCTGGTCCCTTTATGACTGCCAAGAATGCGGGTACCGAGGTTCCCTGATCATCGAGGATGGGGCGCTCGCAAGAAAAATCAGAAAGCGATGGTTGGGTGAACAAGGGGATAAAGGCTAGGTCGGCAGGCAAAATACTCTCTTGGTCATTTTCGAGATTTTCGCTTGCACCATTTCTTTTTCGACCCCTGCAAACTCATCTGCACTTAGCATCTGGCCGCGTTTGTCCATGTAGTAAATTCTCAAGCTCTTTCCGCTGAAAATACAGATAAAGTAGTGTGTTCCTCTCACCATCCACACCCTCAGGTCAGGCAACTTGCCTTTCCTCATCACCGACCCCATCTTTACCTGGCGTACATCGATGAGGTCTACACGTTTTTCCTTAAGCTCGCGCGCGGCGAAATTTCGAAGGGATTTCAAAACGGCTCTTGGCCACATAGCAAACCCGTCGAACTAAATTACCCCTGTCGCGCGAGCCAGCCGTTCCGACACCCGCCTGCTTAAACCGCTACCGAGCACGGTATAGCGCTCGGGTCGTATGCGATGCGCCATGGTGAGAGCTCTAACCACATATTTCGCCGGGATGCCGAGCTCCTTCGCGTTTGTCGGACATCCTATCGTCCGAAGCGCCTCTCGAGTTCTCTGCCAATCTTCCCCCTGTAAGTAAGCCATCAATATCGCCCCGACGCCACACTGCTCACCATGAAGAGCAGGTTTGGGAGCGATCTGATCGAGTGCGTGGCTAAACAAATGTTCTGCACCGCTCGCGGGACGGCTGCTCCCAGCGATCGCCATGGCCACACTGCTTGAAATCAAAGCCTTCACGACCTTGCGTACGCTCTCCTCGGTGTGGCGGTGTACGAGTTTTGCGTTCTCCATTATGATCTGAGCGCTCAAGAGCGAGAGGGCTACAGCGTATTCGCTGTAGGGTTCACCAAACAATCGATGCGCAAGCTGCCAATCGCGAACCGCGGTGAAGTTCGCCACCAGATCACCGCACCCTGCTGCGAGCAGACGATGGGGCGCGCGTTTGATAATGAGCGTGTCAGCGACTATTGCGATTGGGGGATGGGTTTGGATCGATGTTGGCTTTCGCCCATCCTTGATCGATGCCCGGGAGGATGATATCCCATCGTGGGATGCCGCAGTGGGCACCGAGATAAAAGGCTTACCTCCATCGAACGAAGCCATTTTCGCTACATCGATGCATGTGCCGCCCCCGACCCCAAGCAGGAAATCAGCTTTGCCCTTGGCCAACTTTCGGACCCTCGCAACCGTCGCTAGATTTGCCTGCTTGATTAAATCATAGTCTACCTTAAACCCGGTGTGCTCGAGCAGACGCTTGACCCTGCTACCGACCAGTTTGAAGGTCGTTGAGTCGGCCACGACCAAAGCACGCTCACCAAGACTGAGGCGCTCAGAAACATCCACAACCCGCCCGATCACCCCCGGGCCTATCCAGACCTCGCGGGGGAGCTCGATGCGTTTGGGCTCTTTCATTTTACTTACCAGCTCTTCTGTTGGCGGATAAACTTTATATACAAATAATACCAGCTCTTTATTGCTGCTTCTAGTGCAGCATCTTTTCAAGCGAGGTATAAGCTTGGAGAAACCAAAACTCAAACATCTCAAAGGCACGACAACCGTCGGGCTTGCGTGCAGGGACGGCGTGGTGTTCGCCACCGATAGCCGGGCCACGATGGGTTACTTCGTGGCGAGCAAGCAGGCGCGAAAGGTGTTCAAGATAACCGACACCATCGGTGCCACCACTGCTGGAGGAGTCGCGGATACCCAGAGTTTAGTGAACACGCTCCGAGCTGAGGCAGGATATTATCTGATGCGCGAGGGAATCCCCATAGGCGTGCGAGCAAGTGCTAGGCTCGTCGCCAATATCGTCCACGCGTACAGCCTATTCCCTTACATCGCGAACCTGCTGGTCGGGGGTACAGATGCCTCTGGTCCCAGGCTTTTCTTCGTCGACCTTGACGGTGCCCTAACTGAGGAAACCATGATAGCTACGGGATCAGGCTCGCCGGTTGCCTATGGTGTGCTCGAAACCGAGTTCAGGGAGGGTATGAGCATCGAGGAAGCCTCGCCCATCGTAATCAAGGCAGTGCGAACAGCGATAAAGCGCGACATCGCTACGGGCAACGAGATCACGGTCGCAGCGATAAACAAGCGAGGATATCGTGAGCTTTCACCCGAAGAGATAAAAAAATTGGCTTGATCCAAGCTCTGCTTAAAAGGTGACCGCATGGCTGCGGATGAACTGTTGCAAGAAATAAAACGCATTATGCGAGAGGAGACTCCCTTCGCCAAGGCGATCTCCGACATCGATTTCGAGGGACCCAAGGTGGTGCTTTATTGTAATAAACTTGACCCGCTCATGGACAACGGTGAAGTGATAAAGGAGCTCGCGCGTAAGATTCGGAAGCGGATAATCCTACGCCCCGACCCCGGAATTCTGACCGAGCCTGATGATGCCGAAAAGGACATCCGGCGCCTCGTCCCCGCAGAGGCCGGGATAACCGATGTAATTTTCAGCCGAGATGTAGGAGAAGTCACCATCGAAGCGCAGAAGCCCGGAATAGCCATAGGTAAGGGAGGCTCCCTACTCCGCGAGATAATGCGGGAAATCAACTGGACACCCCGGATAGTCCGGGCGCCCCCCATTAAGTCTGACATCGTGCGAAACATCCGTCGCTCGATGATCCAAGCGGGTGCCAAGCGACGCGATATCCTGCGGAAGATCGGCAGGCGGATTCATCGAGAGCCCAAGGCGAAAGGAGACTGGATCCGGTTCACGACCCTCGGGGGGTCGCGCGAGGTTGGACGTTCATCATTTTTGCTCCAAACCCCTGAAAGCCGGGTCGTGATCGACTGTGGTGTAAACGTCGCATCCGAGGATCGAGCTTTCCCCCACCTCGAAGTCCCCGAAATCAGGCTGCAAGAACTGGACGCGATGATTCTCACCCACGCTCACCTAGACCACTGCGGTTTTATTCCCTACCTCTTCAAGTACGGGTTCGAAGGTCCCGTCTACTGTACTCCCGCCACGCGTGACCTCGCCGTGCTCCTACAGCTGGATTACGTGGACATAGCAGAGCGCGAGGATCGACCGCTCCCTTACAACAAGCGAGACATCATCAATTTCCTTCGCCACTGCATCCCACTCGAGTACGGCGATGTCACCGACATCGCGCCCGACATCCGGATTACCCTCCACAACGCAGGGCACATTTTGGGCTCCTCCATCGTGCACGCCCACATCGGTGAGGGGCTTTACAACCTCGTGTACACGGGCGACTTCAAGTTCGACCGCACGCGTCTCTTCTCCCCCGCCGTTTGCATGTTCCCTCGCTTGGAGACCCTCGTCATGGACAGCACCTATGGGGGTTCTGAGGACATCCAGCCCTTTCGCGCGGACGCCGAAAGAGAATTCATTCGAATCGTGACCGAGACCACGAAGCGAGGGGGCAAGGTCGTCGTACCGGCATTCGCGGTCGGGCGCGCGCAGGAGATAATGGTCCTGCTCGAGGATTTCAGTAGAAAAGGAATGCTTGACGGGATACCCGTTTACTTGGACGGGATGATATGGGAAGCGACGGCTATCCACACGGCTTACCCAGAATACCTGTCCCAAGAGTTGCGGGAGCGGATATTCCGGGCAGATGAAAATCCATTCCTGTCCAAACTCTTCGAGAGAGTGAAAGGCCCTGACCAGCGAGCGCGGGTAATCGACGGAGGCCCGGCGGTGATCGTGTCGACGGCGGGGATGATGGCCGGAGGGCCCGTGCTCGAGTACTTCAAGACCCTCGCGCCCGACCCACTCAACACCCTTATCTTCGTCGGGTACCAGTGCGAGGGCTCCCTCGGGCGTCGCATCCAAAAGGGATGGCGCGAAGTCCCCCTGCGCGGCGAGAAGGGGAGGGTAGTGGAGGCGAAGGTTAACATGGAAATCCGAACGGTCGAGGGATTCAGCGGGCACTCAGATCGAGCCCAGTTGCTGAACTTCGTGCGGAGGGCCTCACCCAAACCTCAGCGTGTCATATGTGTCCACGGCGATGAAAACAAATGTACCGATTTGGCAAGTGCGCTGTACAAACTTTTCAGGGTCGAGACGAAGGCGCCCCGGAATTTGGAGACCATTAGGCTCCACTAGCGTGACGGACCTCCCCTGAGTGATGCCAACTCCCGTTTGGTCAGCTCGCGTTTCTTAGCCCGCTTATCCACAATCGTGCTGTGTCCGAATGGGTCCATGAGAATCAGCCTAACCCTACGCTTCCCTACATACACCTCATCGAGCTTTTTGATTTTTACCTCACCCCGTCGACGCCTCGGAGCATCAACTTTTTCGATTGCCAGCTTTATCGCCGCCTTGACGCGATCGAGCACTCCCTCGACATTCGACACATAGCCCTGGCTCGCTGGCCCTGGCTCCACGGTCACCCCAAGCTCCGGCAACTTGATCGTTCCCGTGCTCGATTTCACGACCCTGACCTTGAGGTCTTCTTCAGATGTGATTTGAAACTCGTGGCGTGCAGGGGGCCGCTCGCCCAATGACATGACATCCGCATGCTTGAACTTGCAGCTGGTGCAGCTCGCAGAGGTCTCCATTATCTCACCGAAATATGGAATGTTGTCGACTCTGCCCCTGACGCGAAAGGTGCCCTTAGCTCCGCATATTGGACAACGATCAATAGGGAGTAAAAACTCCCTCTTCCGCATGAGTTCACCGAAAGTTATGCGGCGGTTCTTTTAAATTGGATATTGATTAACCTGGGAGTGGCTATTACCTTTGACTCCGTCAAGCGACCCACGTCCCCACCTATGACCTGGCAAATCCCCTTCAGCTGGTCGATCGCTCGCTTGAGCTCTGCTGGGTCCTGGTTCATTAGCGTAGTGATGTCGAGAATCATGATGTTGCCAGCTCGAAGCTCGTCCGCGACCTCTTGAACGTCAACGAGACTGTGAAGGTCCATGCTCTTGACGTAGATGGGCTCGAGCGCGTGAATACCCCTTGGCCTACCAACAGCCTCTTCCTCAAGCTCCATGATCGGTATTTCATCGACCGTTTCAGGCCTTACCCCGGACTTTGCCTTGAACAACTTTTTTAAGGATCTCAAACATTCGCCTCCTAATAAATGGTCGAGGCTTTCAAGCTATTTAACCTTTCGCTAGAAACCGCCACATTTCATCTCCGACATGGTGCAGGTTCTTGATCACTTTCCCCCTCGAGCCCTGCATCTCAGCCCCGGGCACGAGCGCTTGCCCAACTGCGATGGGCTTGCCGTGTCGTTCGTCCACGATCGCCACGTTCTCCCCTAGAGTGACTCCCCCGTCCGCAGAAACCACCCCCGGGGCCATAATATCGGCTCCGTTGGCGACATGAGGCACCGCCCCCATGTCAACGACCACCCGCTTTAACGGAATTCGATCGAGTGATTTCAACGTCGGAAAAATCTTGTCGCTCGATCTGACCAAGAGCGCTTCACCCGCAGCCAAGATGATCTCCCCTCCCTCCTCCAGCTCCAAAGCCTCGATCGGCCCCTTCAAAAGTTCAGCAGCGGACTCACCAAAGCGATCGATGACTTCCCGTGTAAGTTGCCTGAGCAAAGCTTTTCGTAAATGATAACGGCGCTTTATCGGCATCAAACAAAAGTGGCTCGATACGCTTAAATACGCAGCTAGCGAGAAGTTGATGATTTTCATGGCGCAGCGACCTCTCGATGTGCTCAACCGTGCCCTTGAATCGTCGGTGCTCGTGGGGCTCAAGGGCGGACGAGAGCTAAGGGGAAAACTGAAAGGCTTTGATGTGCACGTCAATTTGGTGCTGGAGGATGCAGAGGATATCCAAGGTGGCGAAGCGGCGAAACGTTACGGGACAATGGTGATCCGAGGCGACTCGGTCGTCTTCATCTCTCCGGCTGAGTGAGGGACATGGTCAAAGGTACCCCATCGATGGGCAAACGCCACAAAGTCGTGCACATCCGTTGTCGGCGCTGTGGAAGGCGCGCCTATCACGTTCAACGAGGCGTGTGCGCGGCTTGCGGCTATGGTCGATCGCGTCGCATCAAGCACTACAACTGGAAGGTAAAAACTATTCAGGGTTTGCGGCTCCGATAGCCATACGGAAGTGTCAAACGTTGGATACTGCCTCCTCTTGCGCTAATTAAGAATTTAAGCATGGAGTTTCCAACATTGATTGGTGGGCCGGTGGATCAGCCTGGAAATGAAGGGGAAACATCTCCTCGTCAACAGAATGATCGTCCGCTTGGCAAATTATAATATCTAAATTGCGGGAGGTCGCGGGTTCGAATCCCGCCCGGTCCACCACTCAAAATGAGTAAGTTTTATTGCTCTTGATTCCAAACACAAGTCTGGGCTCGTGGTCTAGTGGTTATGAGGGAGTTGGCGTAGCCGCACCCTAACAAACGTCGCCTTGACATGGCGAAGTTCCGGGGTTCGAATCCCCGCGGGCCCACCATCTATTTTTGTGTATAGTGTGAGTTTTTAACGATCTGATGAAGCTAGTCCTCGCCTCCACGAGAGACCCGGCAGCCAAAAACATCACCGCGCGACTGCTGGAGCTCTACGACTTTGAAAAATCACCAACATCGCCGAACGCACACAGGTGTGGGGATGTTATGCTAGTAACGACTGCGAGCAGCATAACTCAAATCACCGAGCCACCCATGGACGTGGAGGAAGTCATCGTTGCCTCCAGACATGCCAGCGAATCAGGTAGACCCACGCTCACTGTGCACGTGCCGGGTAAACTCGAAAAGATGGAGCTCGCTGAAGCTTCCCCGCCGACGGTAAAAACTGCCCTCAAGGCCCTTTTGGATATGCGCGACGAACTCGGGGTGACCTACGATGTCTCCCTCGAGGCCACCCACCACGGCCCAACGCAGCTCAATGTCCCGGTGACATTCGTGGAGGTTGGCAGCTCACCCGAACAGTGGCGCGACGAAAAGGCCGGAGAAGCTGTTGCTCGAGCCATCATGGCCGCGGCAACCACGTCGATAAAGTGTCGCCATGCTATAGGTCTCGGTGGCCCACACTATGCCCCCCGCCACACCGACGTGGTCCTGCACACCGACGTTGGGGTAGGACACATCCTTCCAAAGTACGCGAGCATTGATGAAGCGCTGCTCGAGCAGGCGATCGTTCGCACCAGAGGGGGCATCGAGCTGCTTGTACTCGACTGGAAGGGCATGAGCAGCGAACAACGTCAGATTTCCCAGCGGGTTGCCAGCAAGCTGAGCATTCAGGCACTGCGCCGGAGAGAAATCCTTTCCCAAGCAAAGGTTTAAATTAACTCGAGGGAAATTTATTAACATAAGTGATAAGGGGGATTTGTTTGCGGAATGCTGAGTCGGCTGTGTTTACTCCTGAAACGGGATTTGAACTCACGAAGCCGGGAATTTCACCCGTCGCTAGGGTCAAAGCGCCCGAGGCGGTTTCCACGCTTACCAACGAAGAGCTCGAACAGGTTTTACAACAGGCGCAGGCTCGGATTGCCATCGTCGGTTGCGGCGGCGCAGGTTGCAATACCATCTCTCGCATGGTGGGGGTTGGCATCCAGGGCGCTGAGACGATAGGCCTCAACACCGATGCTCAAGACCTGCTTTACACGACTGCCGATCGAAAGATCCTCATTGGGCGCGATATAACGGGGGGCCTCGGAGCTGGCAACGACCCAGAGAGGGGAGAAGCCGCCGCGCGCGAGAGTGAATCGATTGTGAAGGATCATATCTATGGCACCAACATGGTCTTCGTGACCTGCGGTCTAGGAGGGGGGACTGGGACCGGTGCGGTACCAGTCGTGGCAGAGATCGCGAAAAAGCTCGGGGTGCTTACCATTGGCGTCGTTACCCTGCCGTTCACCGTCGAGGGGACGCGCCGGAGGCAGAACGCCGAACAGGGACTCCTGCGCCTGCGGGGGGTCGCTGATACGGTAGTTGTGATCCCTAACGACAAGTTGCTCCAGCTTGCCCCAGACCTTCCCATTGGCGCGGCATTCAAGGTAGCCGATCAACTCCTGATGGATGCGATCAAGGGGATAACGGAGATGATTACAAAACCCGGGCTCATCAACCTAGATTTCTCCGACGTGCGCGCGGTGCTCCAGAATGGCGGGGTTGCGATGTTAGGCATTGGCGAATCAGACACCGACAATCGCGCCAAGGAAGCCGTCGAAGAGGCGTTGACCAGCCCGCTGCTAGACGTCGACATCACCGGGGCAAAAGGAGCGCTTGTAAACGTGGTCGGGAGCCTTGACATGACGCTCGAGGAGGCGGAGCGGATAGTCTCCCAAGTCTCCGAAACCTTAGACCCAGAAGCTCAAATCATTTGGGGCGCGCAGATCTCTGAGGATATGAAGAACGAGGTGCGGGTAATGGTCGTGCTCTCCGGCGTCCATTCACCCTATGCGCTTGGCCCGGGCGAGCAACCCCCGCGGGTTGGCGGGCTCACCGATCTCGGATTGGAGTCCTTGTAAATGCGCAGGTTCCTCTCGAACTGTAAGCGAGTGCTGCGGATAGCACGAAAGCCGGGCAAAGATGAATACCTACAGGTGGCGAAAATCACCGGGCTTGGGATTACACTCATAGGTTTCATTGGGTTCCTGATATTACTCGTCGGCGTTTTCCTCGGCACGACGACAGCCCCGTAAGGTGATGGGATGGAGGAAGTCCAGAAGCTGAGCGTGTTCGCTGTCCGTTCAACCATAGGTCAAGAGAAGAACACCACAGACATGATTGCTACACGCGCGAAAAATTTTAACTTACCAATCAAGGCCGTGCTCGCGCCCCCTGGGATAAGGGGCTATATATTTGTTGAGGCCATAGGCAAATCCACCGTGGAGCAAGCACGAGTCGGAATCAAGCACGCGAGGGGTGTCGTCTCGGGGGAAATCCCGATGGGCGAGGTCGAGCACTTTCTCGTGCCGAAGCCTGTCGTCGTGGGCATGGAGATCGGTGACATCATCGAACTCACCTCAGGTCCCTTCCGAGGGGAGCGCGCAAGAATAATCCGTATCGATGAACCGAAGGAGGAGGTCACCGTCGAGCTCTTCGAGGCAACCGTGCCGATCCCGGTCACGGTTCGAGGTGACTTCGTGAAGGTGATTCAGAAAAAAGAAAAGGAGGAGGATGCTGAGTGAAAACAAGCGATGTAAAGCCGGAAATGCGACGCGTCGATTTAGACATGAAAATCGTCGAGATCGAGGAACCACGCTCGTACGCCAGCCGGACCGGGAAAGAAGGCAGGGTGACCACCGCGATCGGAGAGGACGACTCAGGGCGTATAAAGATCTCAATCTGGGACAAAGATATTGATCGCGTCAAGGTAGGTAACACGGTCAAAATCCGTAACGGCTATGCGAGACTCTTCCGCGACGAGGTCCATGTCAGTGCGGGCATGTACGGCAAGCTTGAAGTCGTCGAGTAGTCGGCTACACCACAGCGCTTTTTAGCGCTTGAAGCCTACTTTTTGAGAGGATTACACCTCTGGTAAGGTAGTCATGATGAAATCGAGGGTTAAGGTATTAGTTGAAGGTGGGAAAGCCAGTCCCGGGCCGCCTCTGGGTCCAGCCTTGGGGCCGCTCGGCATCAACATTGGGCAGGTAGTAGCGAAAATCAACGAGCAGACCGCCACATTCGAGAGCATGAAGGTCCCAGTGAGCGTGATCGTGGACAAGAAGACCAAGCAATTTGAAATCGTGGTTGGTTCTCCCCCCATAGCCGCGCTGGTCAAAAAGAAGTTGGCTCTCGAGAAGGGGGCGAAGACCTCAGGCACGGAAGTCGTCGGGAACCTCACCCTAGCTCAAGCGGTCGAAATCGTGAAGCTGAAGGTTGAGGGCACGCTGGCCAAAGGGCTGAAGGCCGCGGTCAAGGAGATCCTCGGGACATGCGTGAGCATGGGCGTGACGGTCGATGGGAAGGACGCCCGCGAGGTGCAGCGTGAAGTGGATGAGGGGAAACATGACGAGGTGTTAAAGTAATGCCGGTCTCCAGCGAAAACTTGCTCAAGGCGATTAAGGAGATGAGGGGGAGCAGCCCGCAGCGAAAATTCGCGCAGGGTGTCGACCTATCGATTAACCTGAGAGACATCGACCCGAAGAAACCAGAAGGGCGCATCGACCTGGACATTACTCTCCCCCACGAGGTCGGCAAGCCGTATAAAGTCTGCATTTTCGGTGAGGGGGAGCTCGCGCGCCGGGCACGTGATGCCGGTGCAGACCTCGTGCTTGGACGCGAGGATATCGAGACCCTCCAGCAGGAGCGAAAGCGAGCGAAGAAGCTGTCCGACGAATTTCACTTTTTCCTCGCTCAAGCCGATTTTATGGTCAGGATAGGTAAAGCGCTCGGACCTGTGCTGGGGCCGAGGGGAAAAATGCCAAAACCGATTCCACCCACGACCGACCCAAAGCCACTCATCGAACACCTCAAGAAGACCTTGAAAGTGCGAACGAAGGACCAGCCGACCCTGCACGCTCATATCGGTGTTGAAAACATGAGTGATGAGGAGCTCGCCACGAACGCGCGAGCGGTGCTCGATGCAATCGAACACAGGCTGGATGGCCTCAGCAAGGTCCGCTCGATCCACCTCAAGACGACGATGGGGAAACCAGTGAAGGTCGAGGTGTGAGAATGGCTGTAAAAGCTGAACGAGTTGCACCTTGGAAGCAGGAAGTCGTCAGCGAGCTCATCGAGAAACTCAAACACTACCCGGTGGTCGGGGTGCTCGACGTCGCGGACCTCCCTGCCGCGCAGTTCCAGCAGATGCGCCGGAAGCTGAGGGAACAGGCAGATATCATCGTCTCCAAGAACACCTTGCTAAGGCTCTCGCTCGAGCAAGCAGCCGAGCGAAAGGACCCGAAGCTCGAGGAGTTAATCGACCACTTGAGCGGCCCAACTGCCCTGATCCTCGCCCACCTGAACCCTTTCAAACTCAACAGAATCCTCCGCGAGAGCAAGACCAACGCCCCCGCGAAGCCGGGTTCCCGTTCCCCTCACGATATCGTAATCCCTGCCGGGGAAACCGGCTTCGCCCCGGGGCCCATGGTTGGGGACCTTCAGCGCGTCGGGGTCAAGGCCAGAATCCAAGGGGGGAAGGTCGTCATCCTTGAGGACTGCCCAATCCTGAAGGAGGGAGACGTAATATCTAAGGAAATCGCCAACGTCCTTGCGAAGTTTGGAATCATGCCGCTCGAGCTCGGGCTGAAGCTCCGAGCCGTTTATGAGGCCGGCATGGTGTTTTCTGGTGAAGTTCTAGAGATAGACGAAAAGATGGTCATCGGGCAGGTCCAAGAAGCCAGCGTGAGCGCCCTGAACCTCGCGGTGAACGTGAATTACCCGACCTCCGTGACTATCAGCCTGATGATCGTGAAGGCGAGCGCCGCCGCTCGGAACCTAGCGCTGAACGCCTATCTACCTGTCTCCCAAATCATGCCCGTGTTGCTGGCTCGCTCCAGCGCGGAAATGCTGGGCCTTGCAGCGGCCGTGGGTGCGAAGGATCCGCGCGCGTTGGACGAGGATTTAATGAAAATGTTGGGAGTGGAGCCACCTGCGAAGGCCAAGCCGGAAGAGAAACCTAAAGAGGAACCCACGCCAGAGACAAAGCCAGAAGAAAAGCCTAAAGAGGGGTAAAAGTAAGGATAAATGTCAAGATGTGCCATTCGAACGATGGAGGGATAACAGATGGAATATGTCTACGCCTCGCTCGTGCTGCATGCGGCTGGAAAGAAAGTGGACGATGCAGGGCTAGCGAACATTCTAAAGGCAGCGGGAGCTCAGGTGGACGAATCCCGAATTAAGGCAATGGTTGCAGCACTTGAGGGAGTGAACATCGACGAGGCGATCAAGAGTGCTGCAGTCCCTGCGGTAGCTGCACCTGCGGCGGCTCCAGCGAAGGCCGAGAAAAAGAAGGAAGAGAAAGTCGAAGAGGAGAAGAAGGAAGAGGAAGCATTAGCCGGTCTTGGCGCGCTGTTCGGTTGATACCAAGCCCCAGCTCTCGGTTATTTTCCTGAGCGAAAATCGTTTAGCTTTGACCAGCGAAATTTTTAACCTCTGCCCCGATATCTGCTTGGCGAGGCGAGCGCGTGAAGGACATCTACAAGGCAGCTCTCTTCAAGCAAGAGGGCTTCGAGCGTAGGCAGTGCCAAAGCTGCGGGCGCACCTTCTGGACACTCGAGTCAGGACGAAAGACATGCGGCGATACCCCCTGCGACGAGTACACATTTATTAACAACCCCCCGATGAAGCGAAAATATTCGCTGGCGGGAATGGAACGAGCCTTCCTGAAGTTCTTCAGGCGCCAGGGCCACGAGGTCATCAAGCGCTACCCCGTGGTCGCGCGGTGGCGTGACGACATCTTCCTCACAATCGCCTCAATCGCGGACTTCCAGCCCTGGGTGACCAGCGGCTTGGTTCCGCCCCCCGCAAACCCATTGGTCGTAAGCCAGCCCAGCATCCGACTTAAGGACATCGATAACGTCGGGCGGTCGGGGCGGCACTTCACCCTCTTCTTCATGGGCGGCCACCACGCCTTCAACTCACTCCGACAACGGGTCTACTGGAATGACGAAACCGTTGCCCTCTGCCATAAGTTCTTGACGAAGGAGCTAGGGATCCCTCCTGATGAAATTTCTTACATCCAAGACTTCTGGGAGGGTGGAGGCAACGCGGGGGAGGACTTCGAGGTAAACGTACGCGGGCTGGAGCTCGCGACGCTCGTGTTCATGCAATACATGAGCGAAAACGGCAAGTACTCGCCGTTGCCTTTGAAAATCGTCGACACGGGCTATGGTCTGGAGCGACTCGCCTGGCTATCGCAGGGTACCGCCTCGAGCTATGATGCCATTTTTGGTCCAATGGTCAAGCACCTGTGCAAGCTAGCTAGCGTTAGTGCACCACCTGCCGATGTACTCCGTGAGAACTCAAAACTCGCTGGGATAATGGACATCGAAACGGGACGAGACTTGCTCACGCTCCGCAACAAGGTCGCGGCCCGCACGGGTGTGAGCGTGGAGGAGCTCAACAAACTCCTAGCGCCTCTCGAAGCCATCTACGCCATCTCAGACCACCTCCGATGCCTTGCCTTCATGTTCGGGGACGGGATAACTCCGAGCAATGTCAAGGAAGGCTACCTCGCGCGCGTGGTGCTCCGGCGCACCCTACGCATGATGCGAGAGCTTAAAATTCACAACCCTCTCGCGGAGCTCATGGCGCTCGAGCTCAAGCACTTGGGTCCACAGTTCCGCGAGTTGAGAGAACGAGAGGGTTACATCATCGAGGTAATCGAGCTCGAGGAACGACGATACCGGGATGCAATCTCGCGGGGGAGCAAGCTAGTCGAGCGGCTAGCAGGTGGGCTTCGCGCCGAGGGCAAACCCCTACCCCGCGAAAAGCTCATCGAGCTCTACGACAGCCATGGGCTACCACCAGAAATCGTGAGGGAAGTCGCCGGTAAGGAAGGCGTCATGGTGGAGGTTCCAGAGGATTTCTACATCAAGGTTGCGAAGTTACATAGTCGGGCCCGACATGTGCCCGCGGCTGTGGCCCCCGTCCCGAAGGGGCAGCTCCGCCGCCTGCCCCCCACTAAAGCCCTTTACTACAAGGACCCGTACGCCTTGGAGTTCGGGGCGAAGGTGCTGCAATGCTTCGGCGGCTACGTCGTGCTCGACCAGACTACCTTTTACCCCGAGGGCGGAGGGCAACCAAGCGACGTGGGCTCGCTTGAAGGTAGTAGAGGCAGAGGGGAAGTTCTGGATGTAAAAAAAGCCGGCGATGTCATCCTGCACCACGTGAAGCCGAACCCCTTCAAGACTGGGCAGCACGTGCGTGGGAAAATCGACTGGGCGCGCCGTAGCTCGCTCATGCGCCACCACACGGGAACCCACATTCTGCTGGGGGCAGCCCGGCGCGTGCTGGGCGATCACGTCTGGCAGCATGGGGCACAGAAGGGAGTCGAGCGTACCCGCTTAGATCTCTCTCACTTCAAGCGCATCGAGCAAAAGGAGCTGCGGGAGATCGAGCGCTTGGCTAACGCGGTTGTTATGGCGGACCGACCCGTTGGTACGAGCTGGATGGACCGAAACGAAGCGGAACGAAAATATGGTTTCGACCTTTATCAAGGAGGCATCGTGCCCGGCAAAAAAGTTCGGGTGGTGGAAGTGGAGGGGTGGAACGCCCAAGCCTGCGCGGGGACCCACTGCACGCGCACGGGTGAAGTCGGGTTCATCAAGATTGCACGAACTGAGCGAATTCAAGACGGCGTCGAGCGAGTCGAGTTCGTGGTAGGGGATGCCGCGCTGAAGTTCGCGCAGGCGCAGGAGAGACAACTCGCCAAGGCGGCTGAGGTCCTGCGCACCACTCCTGAGCGGGTAGCAGCAGCGACCCAGGAGCTCTTCGACGAGTGGAAGACCGCGCAGAAGGAACTCGACCGGTTGCGCGGGCGGCTGGCTGAACTCCGACTCATCGAGCTCCGTTCAAAAGCGAGGCAGGTGGGGAAAGTTCGCGCGATATGCGAGGAGATCGAGGGTGCCAGCGCGGATGAGCTGATCAAGATCGCGAGCGCCCTGACGAGAGAGGATAAGAGGCTAGTCGTCGTGCTGGGAACGCGCGATGCCACGGCCAAGCTGGTGGCGATGGCCGGAGAGGAAGCCGTGCGCGCGGGGGCTGACTGCGGCGGGATAGCTGCAGAGGCCGCGCAGGTGCTGGGTGGCGGGGGTGGTGGAAAGCCGGAGCTCGGCCAAGGGGGAGGCCCGAAAGCGGATTACCTGGTCGCCGCGCTCAGGAAAACACTTGAAACGTGCAAAAAGCAACAAGCGTAGGGACAGGCATGGCAAAGTTTCAGGAGCTGGACGCCAAATGGCAGCAGGCATGGCGCGATGTCAAACTCTTTGAGGCGGAACCGGATAAGCGACCGAAGTTCTACCTGACCGTTGCCTACCCATACGTCTCGGGTCCCATGCACGTGGGGCATGGGCGTACCTACACTGTGCCCGATGTGATCGCGCGCTATAAGCGGATGCGGGGGTTCAACGTGCTCTTTCCCATGGCCTACCACTTCACGGGAACCCCAATCGTCGGGGCCGCCAAGCGGGTCGCCCGCCGGGAGCCGGAGTTCGTAAAAGTGCTAACCGAGCGCTACGGCGTCGCGGAATCTGAATTATCAGAGTTCGAGAACCCTCACCACTTCGCCGCCCACTTCGCCCGCGAGAGCGACCTGAGCTACCGAAAGGGGATGGAATGGCTGGGGTACTCGATCGACTGGCGCCGGGAGTTCACCACAGTCGATCCCCACTATCAGAAATTCATCACCTGGCAGTACCGCAAGCTGTACGATGCTGGGCTGATCGTCAAGGGCAAGCACCCGGTGAAGTGGTGCCCTAGATGCGGGAACCCGGTGACCGACCACGACCTGCTTGAGGGTGAGGGCGTCGGGATAGTCGAGTTCACCCTGCTGAAGTATCGAGCCGGCGAGTACATACTTCCCGCCGCCACGCTTCGACCCGAGACCGTCTTCGGCGTCACCAACCTCTGGCTGAACCCCGACGTGAAATACGTCAGTGCTCAAGTCGGCAGCGAGCGATGGATCGTCAGCGAGCAGGCGGTCGAGAAGTTGCGCCAGCAGGGATACAGCGTCGAGGAGGTTTCTCCGATCCGCATAGACTTCAGTTGGGAGGTCGAGGTTCCACTCACCCACAAGCACGTTTCCATCCTGCCCGCGAAGTTCGTCGACCCAGAGAGCGCCACGGGGGTGGTAGGATCGGTCCCCTCGCACGCCCCCTATGACCATGTGGCCCTGCTGGAGCTCCAGATGCACCCGGAAGCGCTCAAGCCCTACGGCATAAGCCCCCAGGCGGTCGCGGAGCTCAAGCCCATCTCGCTCATCGAGGCCGAGGGATTCGGCGAGTCTCCCGCGATAGATGTCGTCAACCGGATGGGGATCAAGAATCAGACCGACCCCAAGTTAGAGGAGGCCACCGCCGAGGTCTATCGTAATGAGTTCGCCAAAGGTCGAATGCGTGAATGGGTATCGAAGTATGGAGGCATGCCCGTCTCGCGGGCCAAGCTTGCCGTTCGCGATGATATGCTCGCCGACAACGAGGCCGCAACGATATATGAGTTCTCGGCGAAGCCCGTCGTCTGCAGGTGCAACACACCTGTGACGGTGAAAATAGTCGAGGACCAGTGGTTCCTGAACTACGCCGACGAGGGCTGGAAGGAAAAGGCGCGGGGCTGCCTGGCGCGGATGGACTTGGTGCCCCCCGAAACGCGAGGGCAGTTCGCGCACACAATCAACTGGCTCCACGAGTGGCCGTGCACTCGCAACATTGGGATGGGGACACCCGCACCCTGGGACCCGAAGTGGATGATCGAATCACTCAGCGATTCCACTATCTACATGGCCTACTACACCATCGTCCACATCCTGAAGACCATCGACCCCGCAAAACTCACCGACGAGGTCTTTGACTACGTATTCCACGGCAAGGGCGACGCGGCCTTGATCTCATCCACCACGGACATCCCCCAAGAAACCCTCGAGCAGATGCGCCGCGAATTCGAGTACTGGTACCCGCTCGACTACCGAATGTCAGCGAACGAGCTGATTCCAAACCACCTCACCTTCCACATTTTTCATCACGCGCTGATCTTTCCCGACCGCTGCCCCCGCGGCATCGTCTCATTCGGCATTGCGGTGCTCGAGGGGGAGAAGATGTCCTCGTCGAAGGGGAACATCATCGCGATCAACGAGGCGGTTCGCAAGTACGGTGCGGATACGGTGCGGCTATATTTGATGTCGACCGTGGAGCCCTGGCAAGATCTAGATTGGCGAACCAACGAGGTCGAGGCGATGCAGAGGAACCTCGAGCGATTCTACTCGCTAGCGGAGAGTATCATCGTCCCACCAGCTGCAAAGCGCCCGAGCTTCGCCCAACCCGAGCGATGGATGCTCAGCCGACTTCAGGAACACATCCGGGTGGCGACCGAGGCGCTCGACGCATTTGAGACGCGCAAGGCCGCACAGCATGTTTTCTTCCAGCTCATGCATGATCTGCGGTGGTATACCAAGCGTGCACGGCAGCCCAAGGCGCGCACCCACATGCTGAAGCGAGTCCTCGAGGTGTGGCTTCGCCTGCTCGCCCCATTCACGCCACACATCTGTGAGAACCTCTGGGAGCGCATGGGAGGAAGCGGCTTCATCTCAGCAGCCCCATGGCCAAAAGTGGAGGAAGGATTGGTCGACAAGGGTGCCGAGTTGATCGAAAGCTACCTCAGGCGCGTGCTTGAGGATGTGGGGAAAATCCTTCGCGTGACAAAGGTGAAAAAACCGAAGCGGGTTTGCCTGTACGTGGCGCAGGATTGGAAATGGCAGACCTATCGCATTGCCATGAAGCGTGTAGGAGAGGGAAAGGTCGACTTAGGTGCGCTGCTTCGGGAAATCGGGGAGACACTCGGGCTCAGGTTACACAAATCCGACCTGTCGAAGTTCCTCCAGCAGACGGTGAAGGAGCTTCGCGGGATGCCCTCGGAGGAGCTTGAGATCTTGGAAACCATCGAGACGGATGAATTACAGATCCTGCTTGAGGCCGCCGACTTCATCCGAGAGCAGCTGAACGTGAAAGAGGTGCGTGTGTTTAAAGCCGATGACGCCGCGAGATACGACCCGCAGGACCGTGCTAGGCTCGCGGTTCCGATGAGGCCAGCGATCTTCATTGAATGAGTGATCTCATGGCCAATGTTTCAGATGCCGTGCGGGATCTTCGCTACCTACTCAATCGAGGTTACCCCCGCGACTCAGCCGTGAACTTCGTCGCGAACCACTACCGACTCCCGCTTAACCAACGCCACCTGCTGGCACGCTGCGTGTTTTCGAGGCGGGAGGTGGCTAAACATCGCCGAAAATCTGTCAGAGCAAGTGCCGTTCGAGGCAAGCACCTAGGTGTTGATGGCTACAACGTCTTGATAACCCTCGAAAGCATCCTCATCCGCAAACAAGTCGTGCGATGCGACGATGGCTACGTCCGAGACCTACGTGCGATTTTCGGCAAGTATCGCGTATCCCCCGCGACCTCCCGAGCGCTTACCGCACTTTTGCGAATCATCGCCAGGGCAAAGCCGAGTTACGTCGAGCTCTTATTCGACAAGCAAGTGAGCATGAGCGGTGAGCTCGCGGGCATGGTGAGGCAGCGACTCGAGCAAATGAAGCTGAAGGGCGATGCTCAAGCGACTGGTGGGGTTGATTTGAAGCTCAGCTCATTTGACGTGGCCGCAAGCAGTGACCGCGCGATAATTGGGCGGGCAAAGGAAATTTGGGACATCCCGGCCGAGTTCCTGAAAGGGAGGACAGCAAAGATTGTCAATTTGACGGTACTTTAAGCTTATTAACCACAAAAACGAATAATATTTAACCTAAAAGATGAACAAATGCTAGGAGGTGGGGTGTAAAATGGCTAGGGCTAAAAGGAGAAGGGCGCTAACTACCGACGAACCCGGATACATATGTCTTAGATGCAGGAAAACAATGGAAACAACAGATTTTCCATCAACGAATGTCGTAGTACAGACCCCAGGGTTTGCATCGTTTAAACATGCCAACGCTTATGTGTGCCCAAAATGTGGCTTGGTTGAACTTTACGTCGAATAGGGAAAATTAACTTCCGTTTGACGTTTTATGCATCTGGGCGGGGAAATATTCGGTTTATCTTAATTTCCAAACCATGGTAGTTTCGCAAAACCTGATTTGACCACGCTTTAATGAGATAGCTATGCCAACGATTTCAGGACCGATCCAAGTTTCCTGAAATCCGCCTGCAGCCTTTGCTTCGTTTCGGCACCATAGAGGGCTGCGGCTGGATGGTAGGTGAGGAATAGCTTGAAACTCGCGCTGGCGTAGGTGCGGTCCAGCAACCTGCCGTGTTCCTTTCCTATCACCACGTATCGACCGAGCAATGTGCGCCCAGCTATTCGGCCGAGGGCGACGACGAGCTTTGGCTTTATCATTGCGACCTGCTTTTGGAGGTAGTTTGTCGTGCAAGTTTCGATTTCATCGTCAGCCGGGTCGCGGTTTTGGGGCGGGCGACACTTGACAACATTGGTGATGTAAACTTCCTCGCGCCGAAGCCCTGCAATTTGAAGGAGCTCGTTCAAAAATTTTCCTGACGAGCCGACGAATGGCTTCCCCTGAATGTCCTCGTTGTATCCGGGGCCCTCGCCCACGAACATGACTTGAGCATCGAGAGGGCCATCACCTAGGACGGCATTCTTGCGTGAGCGATGGAGCCTGCAAAGCGTGCACACCATTACCCTTTTCGCGAGCTCCTCCGTGGGAATCCCTCTATTAGGAGCGCTCCAGCTGGGGCTCGAGCCTCTCGTAGACGCGCTTGAGTAACAATAGGTCTTCCTTGCAGTGGTCGACTATCAGCTTCCGCGCCTCGTGGTCGCCCCGCGCGACCAGCTTGAAAAGGGCCGATACGTCAGCCCCGTGAAACTCGAGTATCCTCCGAAATCCGAAAAATCGCGCAACTGATTCAAGCCTGTAGCTGGAGAGAAGCAAGTGCCCGCGGGACCACTCGCAGAGGTCGAGCATCGGGATTTCGATCAACTTGCTGAGATCAACTTGGTGGAAGGCCGCGCGCGCAAGCAGGAAGGGAATGTCGAAACCTGGGCCGAACCAAGTCACGAGTTTGTTGCAGCCCTCCAGCTCATCGCGGAGCCATTCGAGCACCTTTCGCTCCTCCTCAGGAGTATCCGCAAACTTAACTTCTGGTTCCTCCCCTTTCAGCAGGCCGACCGCCACGACCATACCCCGATCGGCTTTTACGGCGCTGGTCTCGATGTCCAAAAACATTATCATTATCACTCCCCCATCACGAAGACCACGAGTCTGCGGGTTCGGGGACCATCCTGCTCGATTACGAGAAAACTCTGCCAAGTGCCTCGAACCACTCGCCCATCGGCAATCGGCAGAACCCGCGATGATCCAATAAATGCCGATTTTAGGTGCGCGTGGGCGTTGTCGTCGATGCTATCATGCTGGTAGCCCCCACGTGCGGGCGCGAAATCTTCGAGCTTGTTCAACAAATCCTGTTTGAGGCCGCCTTCGTTCTCGTTCAACACGAGCGAGGCCGTCGCGTGAGGCAGCTGGGCGATGAGCAGCCCGTTCTTGATGCCAGATTTGCGAACTGCGTCAAGTATTTGGTCAGTGATATCGATGATCTCGCGCTGCTTCCGAGTCGAGAAACTGAACTCCTTGAACCACGTACGCATCGAAACCCAAACTTACTGATACTTCGCCTATTTTAACATACGCACGGAAATAGAGGAAAGGGAGCGAATGCGAGTCCTCGTAACAGGTGGAGCTGGCTTTATAGGCTCGCACTTGGTCGACGCTTTGTTGGCCAGGGGTGATGCGGTTACCGTGCTTGACAATCTCTCCAACGGTAGCATGGAAAACCTAAAAAATCACACAACCAATCCGGCTCTCCGGTTCATTCAAGGCGACATTAGAGATGCCAAAGCGATCGAAAACGCTGTGGCTGGTGTCGATGCAATTATTCATGATGCAGCGATGATAAGTGTACCCCTTTCGATCAAGGACCCAGAACTCGCCCACAGCGTGAACGCCGGGGGCACGCAGGCGCTGCTCAATGCCAGTTTGGAGCGCGGCGTCAAGCGATTTGTCTACGCTTCGTCCTGTGCAGTCTATGGTGAACAAGCCAAACTCCCGATAAGCGAGGATGCGCCGCCCAATCCGCTTTCACCCTACGCGAGCTCCAAGCTCGTTGCGGAGCAAAGCTGCCGCACTTTCAATGAGTTGGAAGGGTTGGAAACCGTGTGCCTGCGCTATTTCAATGTCTACGGGGCTAGACAGACTGGCGAGTATGCAGGGGTCATGACAAAATTTATGGAACGCCTCCGCGCCAACCAACCCCCCATGATTTACGGCGACGGCGAGCAGACACGCGATTTCATCCATGTTGGCGATGTCGTCGATGCCACCTTGCTGGCGCTGGAACGTAACAGAGTAGCCGGAAAAACGTTAAACGTCGGGACCGGCAGGACTACTAGCATCAACGAGCTCTGCAAGATATTTTTGAGATTAACAGGTAAAACCGGACTCAAGCCCACCTACGAGGCCCCTAGGTCCGGAGATATCAGGCACAGCCAAGCCGACATCGCGAAGATAAGAAAACTCCTTGGCTACGATCCGAAAGTATCGATCGAGCAGGGGGTTGAAAAATTGTTGAGGGCCTTCGAGGTTGTGGAATGACGAAAGACTGGATCGTGATGCCGGCCTATAACGAAGAGCGCTCGATAGGCAAGGTACTCGATGCCCTGAAGCGTGAGGGATGGCACAAGATTATTGTTGTGGACGATGGATCGCACGACCGAACCGCTGAGATTGCTCGTTCGAAGGGGGCTCTTGTCGTCAGCCACGAGAAAAACATGGGGCTAGGGGCAGCGCTCCGGAGTGGCTTGGCAAGGGCCCGAAAGCTGGGTGCAGACCGCGTGATCACTTTCGACGCCGATGGGCAGCACGACCCAAAAGCAGTCGAATCCCTCGCAAAGGCCTTGAAAAATGCCGACCTCGTGATCGGCGTTCGGCGGCACTTGGAAATCCCTCTCCACAAGCGGGTCGGCAACTCCGGCCTGAACTTGATAACGTGCTTGTTCAGTGGAGTACTCACGGACTCACAATCGGGTTCGAGGGCTTTCAACAAGCGGGCGCTCGAGCTAATCCGAATCAGAAGCAACCGCTACGCAGTTTCCTCCGAGATAATAATCCAGGCGAGAAAGCTGGGGCTGAGGCTTCAATGGGTGCCGGTCGAGTGCTTTTACACTAAATACTCCAAGGCGCGGGGAACCACCATCCTCAGCGGGTTCAGGATATTTTTGGCCCTGCTGAAGCAGAGGTTGAGCTAATGCGCATCTTGATGGCCTCAGATCTCTTCTACCCTTCTCTGCTGGGCGGTGGGGAAACGCGAATGTACGAGACGGCAAGAAGATCGGCTAAAAAACATGAAATTCATGTCCTCACTCGAAGATTCAAAGGGTTGCCAAGCTACGAGGCGCATGAAGGCATGCACATCCATAGGGTCTTCGTCCCCTCCGAGGGGGTAAAGCTTGAGTCACCCACTGATGGCTCCACTTTCATGGCGGGCGCTCTGCTCAAGGGGCTAAACTTGGGGGATTTTGATCTCTACGCCCCGCAGCAGTTCTTTCCCATTTTTCCCTTGTGGTTAATCGCAAAGGTAAAACGGAATCCATTCGTTGCGACTATTCACGATATCTATCGTGAGACATGGCTGCAGAAATATGGACTCAAGGGGCACTCCATGGCTGCTTTTGAGAGGGTGATGCTGAAACTTCCGTACACCAAGGTAATCACGGTCTCGAACTCCTCGAAGAAGAAGTTGATCGAGAGCGGTGTTCCCGAACACGTGATAGAAATAATTCCAAATGGCGTCGATTTAGGGAAGTATGACGAGGTAAAGGTCAGGAAATCCGATAAACC
>JAUWBP010000018.1 GCA_030601665.1 Hadesarchaea archaeon
GTTGGTAATCGATCAGCTGGCGTGGTATCAGCGGCGAGGTGCGGACATCTATCTATGTGTTGCAGATCTCGAGGCATATTCAGCGCGAGGGATCCCCCCTGAGGAGTCGAGGAAGCTCGCGGCTGAGGAATATCTCGCTAACTATCAAGCGCTCGGACTAAATGTAGAGCGGTGTCATGTTTATTTTCAATCTCGCAGCGATGTCGTTCGCCACCTCGCGTTCCTCCTAGCCAAGCGGGTGAATTTCAGCGAGCTGCGCGCAATCTACGGCTTCGCGGGTGAGTCGAACATCTCCCACATTTTTTACCCAATGATCGACGTTGCGGATATCCTACATCCCCAGCTGAAGGAGTTTGGGGGGCCGCGTCCAACTGTCGTACCCGTGGGCGTCGATCAGGATCCCCATCTCAGGCTCGCACGGGACGTGGCGGCCCGTTTCCAGCGGGAGTTCGACTTCGTGCTTCCCTCTTCCACCTACCACCGCCTCCTACCCGGCCTGACGGGCGGGAAGATGTCGAGCAGCAAGCCAGAGACGGCGATTTTTCTGACGGATAGCGCTGAGGACATCAAGAATAAAATTAAAGATGCTTTTACGGGCGGCAGACCAACGGCGGTGGAGCAGCGAAAACGTGGGGGGGACCCAGATAAATGTAGGGTTTACGAACTCTACGTTTATCACCTCATACCCGATGATGAGAAGCTCCTAGATTTAAGGGAGGCATGCAAATCTGGAGCGATAATTTGTGGCGATTGCAAATTGCGGGCAATTGAGCTCATGGCGAAGTTCTTAAAGGTGCATCAAGCCAAGCGGGAACGCGCTGAATCCAAAGCAAAGAAACTTGTGGAGAAAGTTTATTAAGCGCTCATCTGCGACGCGAAAGCCTCAAGTCTAGATTGCGGAATTTTTACATGCGCGATGAGGAGCCTGGCTCAACTGATTCATGATGAAGATCTCGAGTCCCCGAGCGCACCTTGAACAACGATCGCGGAAAATCAGCAAGCTTCATCATCGGCTGTACTACTTTTGCCCCATGTTTCCATTTGTAATAGAGCATGTACAAAAACATCGAACCCATAGCAATTTTTCCTTGCTTATCGGGGGCCCAGAGTTTTATGTTGTGCTTCCAGCATGTTGCAAAGAAATCCCAGTGCAAATCTGTTAGATGGCGTAAATCTGCCTGTCTCGCATTGCTCAACAGACATTCCTCCTCAGATGTGAAAAATAGTGGAACGTAAAACAATTTCGCTTCCTTCAACTTATCCACGAGCTCCATCGTCGCAAGCGTGTCTTTTTCATCCTCGCCAGGCAGACCGACAACAAGCGTCGCCAGTGGACAAATGTCGTTATCGTTGAGGATGCCAACTGCTTGAGTGACAACTTCGCACCAGTCTTTTGCTTCGTACGGCAGCGGCTTGCCTTGCATGTGTTTTTTGATCAACTTTACGCTTCCAGTTTCTATCCCAACTTCAACCGAAGCCACTCTTCTTCCATTGTATCTCCATCTGCCTTTTTCCACGAGCGTCGGCGCGATTTCCTCAATCATTTTCGGATCGTGTGCCACTGGAGGGAGGGCGGCATGCGCAAACTGCAAGTACTCAACGTTAGGTATTTTACCAATTGTTTCTATCAACTCGACGATAGCTTGCTTGTTAGGGACGAATCGCTCGCCGCATTTATAGAGAAACATGTCATCTGTCTGCAGCACGATCATTCTCGAACCTGCACGCGCGTTGAGTTCCGCTTCCTTTTTAATTTTTTCTAGGGGGAACGAATATCTCGTCCGCATTGTGGGCGAACAGAACTGGCATCCCCTGCCGCAGCCCCGGGTTATCTCGACCACACCAAATAGCGCCGGGTTTTTTATCATTGGGATCCCATCAAGCTCTGGCTTCTCCGTTTCGACGACCTTTGGTAGTGATTCGCCATTCATCGCCTTTCTGAATATTTCTAACGCGGAGCGATCACCCGCTCCTATTATCACCGTGTTTATCCCATACTCCTCCTGCATGTTTCCCCTGACGATTTGCCAAGCGCCAGAACCTCCAACTATAAGTTTAGCCCCATGTCTTTTCCAAATGCGGCGTTTCATCAAATTTCTAAACTCAGCTGCCGCGAGGGGTTCACTACCAAAACCCACCAGCGAAGTGTAAGTTCGGCTGACAAACCCGATACCCAATGGATCCATCGTCGAGATTCCAACTGCCATTGTCTTTGGGCCCACAAATTTGCTGAGATTATGTGGGGCGCAGGTCACAACATTATTTTCCCCAAATTCCTCAATCAATAAGGCCTCTATTTTCCTCAATCCATAGGGGGCGAAGAGGGCGCTACCGTCATCATTGTTGGGTGTTATAGGATACCAGTATTTTCTCAAAATTTTTATTGGGATTATTTTTGACGGAAATCCCCCTGTGAACGCGATGAAGGGATTCAAATTAAAATCACTCATTTCAATTACAGAAGCAGTCAGCACGATCGGCACACCACCGTTATGTGGTTCATTAGCGCCAATCGAAGTATTTCGATTTAGAAATTTGCCAAGCGGTATGAAACTACTGCCCCAAACCAAATGTCAGCCTCCACGACCACACCGTAATTAAGCGTTTATAAAGCTTCCCAGAAATTGCAGTAATTTGCTTTCGTTTTGTTCAAGGTCAACTCTGAGGACGTAGGTACTTCTCGATGAACTTCGGGTCGACCCGCTTCAGCTCGGTCGTGGGTAGTGTGCGCAGGAGTTCCCACCCCAGGTCGAGCGTGGTCTCGATCGATCGGTCTTCGTCTCGCCGTTGGTTCACGAATTCTCGCTCGAAGCGGTCGGCAAAACTCAAGTAGCGGCGGTCTCGCTCGGTCAGCGCCTCCTCCCCGACGACCGCAACCAATGCTCGAAGATCCTTGCCTTCAGCATAAGCTGCGTAAAGCTGGTTTGAGACGTCGCTGTGGTCTTCCCGTGTGTGGCCGGCACCTATGCCGTCCTTCATCAGTCTCGAGAGCGAGGGGAGCACGTTGAGGGGCGGGTAGACTCCCTTGCGGTGGAGCTCGCGGTCCATGACGAGCTGCCCTTCGGTGATGTAGCCCGTGAGGTCGGGAATTGGGTGGGTGATGTCGTCACCCGGCATGGTCAAGATTGGCATTTGGGTCACTGAGCCCTTCTTTTTCTTTATCCTTCCGGCACGCTCGTACATCATCGCAAGGTCCGTGTACAAGTAGCCGGGATAGCCCCGCCTTCCCGGTACCTCGCTTCGGGCGGCGGAAATCTCTCGCAGGGCTTCGCAGTAGTTCGTCATATCGACCAAGATGACCAGCACGTGCATCCCTTGGGTGAACGCGAAGTACTCGGCGGTCGTCAGGGCCAAGCGTGGCGTGAGGATGCGCTCGATTGCTGGGTCGCTCGCAAGGTTCAAAAAGACTGTTGCCCGCTCGAGTGCGCCAGTTCGCTCGAAGTCGTGTATGAAGAACGCTGCTTCCTCATGCGTTATCCCCATCCCACAAAACACCACGGAGAACTTCTCCTCCTCGCCGATCACCTTCGCCTGCCTAGCGATCTGCGCTGCGAGCTCGTTGTGGGGAAGGCCTGAGCCCGAGAAGATGGGCAACTTTTGACCCCGGACGAGCGTGTTCATGCCGTCTATGGCTGAAATGCCAGTCTGGATGAACTCGCTAGGGTACTCTCGTGCCGCCGGATTTATAGGGGCTCCATGCACATCCCACTCGTCCTCGAAAATCGGTTTCGGCCCGCCATCTATGGGCTCGCCACGCCCGCTAAAAATTCTGCCGAGCAACTCGAGTCCGACGCCGAGCTTGATGGTATCGCCCGTGAAGCGAACGCGGGTTTTTAGGGTATCGATACCGCTTGTACCCTCGTAGACCTGCACCACCGCGCGATCCTCGTAGGCATCCAGTACCTGCCCGTGTTTTATCTCCCCATCGGGCGTGGTCACCTCGACGACCTCTCCGTAGGCGACGCCACTCACACTCTCGACTATCATCAACGGGCCAGAAACTTTACCGACAGTTAAATATTCGCGGCTCTTCACGGTTTCACTTTTCACCCTTCTCACCCTGGAACGGTACCTTCCTCGTCCGCATCAGCTCCTCGAACTGTTCCTTGAGCTGCGTTTCAAATTTTTCCTGTTCATCCGCGAACTTCTCGGGGGAGAGTCGCTTCATGCCCGCGATGGTCTTCGTGATTGGCAGCTTTTTGATCTCCTCGACCGAGATGCCTCGTCGTGCTGCCTCCACAGAGTTGCGATAGAAATCGAGCACTAGCTTGAGCATCCCGAACTGCTTCTCGATAGAGCAGTAGGTGTCGACCTCATGGAAGGCGAACTGTTGGAGGAAGTCTTCCCTCATCATCCGCGCGGTCTCGAGCACGGCTCGATCCGGCTCAGGCAAGGCATCGGGCCCTACGAGCTTCACAATTTCATCGAGTTCGGCCTCCTTCTGGAGCATGGCGATCGATTCATCGCGTAATGGCTTCCAATCTTCGTGGAGCTTTTCTTTCCACCACTCGCGGACGTTGTCGATGTAAAGTGAGTAGCTATTGAGCCAGTGGATGGCCGGGAAGTGGCGCCGGTCGGCCAGCCCCGTGTCGAGTGCCCAGAAGACCTTGACGATGCGAAGCGTGTTTTGTGAAACGGGCTCCGAGAGGTCGCCACCCGGAGGCGAAACGGCTCCGAGCACGGTCACGGAGCCGAGCCTCTCCTCGCTTCCGAGCGTTCGAACCCGCCCAGCTCGCTCATAGAACTCCGCCAGCCTCGAAGCGAGGTAAGCTGGGAAGCCTTCCTCTCCTGGCATCTCCTCGAGGCGCCCGGAAATCTCACGCATCGCCTCGGCCCATCGTGAGGTGGAATCCGCCATGAGCGCCACATCGTAGCCCATATCCCGGAAGTACTCGGCGATGGTTATTCCCGTGTAGACGCTCGCCTCGCGCGCGGCCACGGGCATGTTTGAGGTGTTGGCGATAAGTATAGTGCGTTCCATTAGCGACTCGCCGCTGCGCGGATCCTTTAGCTTGGGGAAGTGGACGAGCACGTCACACATCTCGTTGCCCCGCTCGCCACAACCCACATAAACGACCACGTCTGCGGCTGCCCATTTCGCGAACTGATGGAGCATGACCGTTTTACCCGTGCCGAAGCCTCCGGGAATCGCTGCAGTACCCCCTTTCGCGATTGGGAAGAACGTGTCGATGACGCGCTGCCCAGAGATGAGCGGCTCATTTGGATCAATCTTCTTCTTAAATGGCCTCGCCCGCCGCACAGGCCAAGTTTGCATCATTGTGACCTCCTGCATCCCGCCGACGGTTTCAATCGTGGCGATGATATCCTCGATTTTATGGGCACCATCCGCGAGCTCTAGGACCCTCCCGCTGACGCCAGGGGGGGCCAAAATTCGATGTTCGACAAGCTTGCTCTCCTTGACGGTCCCGAGCACATCACCCTCGACGATCTCTGCGCCGCGCTTGACTTTTGGCACGAACTCCCACTTCTTATCTCGCGGCAGGGCATAGGCGAAGACGCCTCGCTTTATCATATCTCCTATTTTCGTCCGGATGATTGTGAGCGGCCGCTGCGTGCCGTCATAGATAGCGCCGACAAGTCCCGGCCCAAGCTCTACAGAGAGCGGTTTTCCAGTACCCTCGACCTTCTCGCCCGGTTTTATGCCAGAGGTCTCCTCGTACACTTGAATCGTCGCGCGTTCTCCGGTCAGGCCGATTATCTCGCCCATCAGGCCCTCTTCGCCGACCTTGACGAGCTCATACATCTCAGAGCCCTTCATTCCATCGGCGATCACCACGGGTCCAGTGATCCTAACGATCTTTCCCAATCAAACACCCCGAGCTCCAGCTATGATTAGTGGCTTCACTTTTATGAATATCTCCCCTAATTTATCTACTGAAATCAGAACTTTTATGAGCACTGTTTCTAATTAACTTTGACGCTGGATGGTGAGGCTGAGTGGTCGAAGAAAGTCTTCGCGCGATTTTCGAGGCGGAGAAAAAGGCGAAAGAGCATGTGGAAGCGGCGCAGCAAGAAGCCGCAGCTATGCTCGAATCCGCCCGAAAAGAAGTGGAGAAACTAAAGGAGAGCGCAAAAGCTGAGACGAAATCAAAAGCGGAAAAAGTGATCGAGGAATCAAGGAAAAAGGCAGAGGCCGATGTGCAGGAGCTGCTGAAGAAAAATCGCAGACAAATCCAAGCGATGGAGCGAAAAGCTAGGGAGAGGCACGCGGAGGCGACCAAGCTCGTTCTAGATGTCATCCTCAAGTGATCCCATGTTCAAAACGGCCCGAATGCAGAAGTTTAGGGTGATCTTCCTCCAACAAGCGCACGACAGCGTCGTGGCCGGGCTGCACGAGGCTGGCGTGGTCCAGCTGAAGAAGATCTCGGAGCTTGAGGTCGCGCGGAAGGCGCTCGACGAGGAGATTTACGAAATTTCATCCTTACTTGCAAAATTCAGGGAGGCGCGAGAGTTTCTCGGGCCACCGGTCGGTAAACCCGTGGAGGTCGAGGAGCTCCCTTACGGACAAATTTTGAAGCAGGCGAAAGAGTTTCTAGATAAATTCGAGCCGAAGTTGAGCGCCTTAAAAGCCAAGACGGAGGAGCTGAATCAGAGAAAGCAAGAATTACTTGCCCAAATGGAAATGCTCCGAAGTTTTTGGGAGATAAAATTCCCCCTGAGTTATCTCCGATCGACGGATGAAATTTACGTTGTGGTCGGGCGGATTGCGGAGGAAAGGGTACAAGAATTCTTGGATGCGGCGAGGGAAGCTCTGGGGCACAAGGTTTTCGTGGCTGTGCTCGGGAAAGGTAAGCAAAGGATTTTGATTGTAACATGTCGAGTCGGGGAGCAGCCGAAGCTCTCGCCAGTGCTCTACAGACATGATGTCGAACTCCTAGAAATCCCTCCGATCCCCAAGGCCCCGCAAAAGGCGCTCAGGACGCTGGAGGGGCAGCTGAAGGAGCTCGATGGGGAGCAGGCCAAGCTAGAGGGGGAGAGGAAAAAGCTTGCGAAGGCTAGGGCTCTAGAAGTCAGCACGTTAATGGAACTTCTTGAGATCCAAA
The DNA here is from genome assembly GCA_030601665.1 of Hadesarchaea archaeon. Classification (GTDB taxonomy): domain Archaea; phylum Hadarchaeota; class Hadarchaeia; order Hadarchaeales; family Hadarchaeaceae; genus DG-33. The sequence goes on from JAUWBP010000018.1 coordinate 7,065, forward strand.
GGGAAAGGCTTGAGTGCAGCGGGCTCTTTGGCTACACCGAGGCAACCGTGGTCATGGAGGGATGGGTGCCGGCAAAGCGGGCGGCCGAGCTCAATCCCCTGCTCAGCGCAGCCACGAACGGACGTCATGTCATCCGCACCTATGCGCCTCAAAAAGCTGAGGTCGAGGCCGTTCCGGTGGAGTTGGAGAATCCCAAGGTGGTCGAGGACTTCGAGTACGTTACCAACATGTATGGGTTACCCAAGTACGATGAGATAGATCCGACGCCTTTCATGACTATTACATTCGCGATATTTTTCGCGATAGCTTTGTCCGACGCGGGCTACGGTGTTGTGCTTGGGATTTTCATGGCATCAGGTTTTTGGTTTGCCAAAATCTTTCCGCGAAAGCTCAGGCGAATGATGGTCGTGTGCGCGATATTCACGGTCATCGTCGGCCTCTTGATAGGTGGATGGTTTGGTTTTGGGCAAGGTCTGTGGGTGAACCCGATCCAGAGGCCAATACCGCTGCTCAAACTTGTAGTGTTCATAGGGATTATTCACCTCCTCACAGCTTTCGGCTTGGCGGGAGGATTGAAGGATTTATTTAGGAGGGACTGGAAAAGCTTGATATTCAACCGCATCTCGCGCATGTTGATCATAATCGGCTTCTTTGGGTTAAGCTTCTGCGTCTTGGGCATCGGGATGCACGAGTTTGGAATAGATTTCACATTTCCGAAGACAGAACTTTTCACGGTATTTAATCCCTTTGCACCGGTGGCAGCCATCGTCATGGCGTTCAGGACCATCTTCTACCTCGGTTTGGGAACTGGCATGGTCGGTGCGGTGTTGATCGGCAAAGGGGCAGGAGAAAAGATTGGGGGACCGATTAACGTTATCTATGGCATAACTGGGCTTATCGCAGATGTGACCTCTTACACTAGGCTTTTGGCTCTCGGCATCGCGACGGGAGTAATAGCATTTTCGATAAATTTCATCGTCGAATTTGCGTACAGTGGCATGATGCCAGCCGAGCTCACACCGCTGTCAACGATTTATGCCGGCTTGCTGCTAATCGGACTGGCATTCATCTTCATCGCTGCACACTGCTTCAATATTTTTATCAATAGCCTCGGAGGGTTCATCCACACCATGCGTTTGCACTTCGCGGAGTTCTTCAGCAAGTTCTACGAGGCTGGAGGCGAGAAGTTCGCTCCCTTTAAAGCTAAAAGGACGTTCACCAAAGTAAAAGGGGGTGAGTGGCCTGGTAGGTGAAGAGGTTTGGATAGCTTTGGCAGCTGGGCTAGCGGTCGCGATTCCAGGGATTCTATCGGCAATCGGCGTTGGGATGACCGGAGTTGCAGCAGCAGCGGTATCGGCTGAGGACCCAAAGAAGTTCTCAAAGCTCTTCGTGCTAGAGGTGCTCCCAGGCACGCAGGGAATCTACGGTTTCGTCGCGGGCTTTTTGATTCTCATCGGTACAGGTATGCTTGGGGGTGGTGGACTAAATGAAGGCATAGTGGGACTGGCCGTACTGGCGGCAGCTGTTCCATCTATTCTCCAAGGATTTACTGCATACGCGCAGGGAAAGGTTGCCACGGCAGGCGTCAGTGCCGTTGCAAAAAGACCAGAGGTATTTGGACAAAGTATAATGTACACGGTGATGGTTGAGCTCTACGCTATCCTTGGGCTTCTAGCGACGATCTTGATTCTAGTAAGTCTCGGAGCGTTGTAAGGAGGCTAGGTCTTGTCAGCTGAAAAAGGCGCCCAGCTGATAGCAGATGATATCCTAAAAGAGGCGATGGAAAAAGCCGCGGGGATAATTGAGACGGCGAAGAAGGAAGCACGCACGTTGCTCGATGCGGCCCGCTTCGGCGCCAAGGAAGAGGAGGAACGCGAGACAAAGGAAGCACAAACCCGTGGCAAACATGTTTACGATGGAGTACTCGCGGAGGGCAGGATGCACGCGAAGCGGGAAGTGCTTCAAAAGAGGGAAGAGCGCATCAACGAGGTCTTCCGAGAGGTAGAGGAGAAACTTCAAGCGCATGCCTCGTCTAAAGAGTACGAGGAGGACATCATTCGAATTGCTGCAATGGCGTGCAAAAAACTTGGTCAAGATAATTTGGTAATCCGAGCTAATCGCCGGGGCCTGGAACTCCTTGAAGGATCTAAAGATCAAATAACACGTGAGTTGGGTGAAGGTACAAAAACGGTGAGTGTTTCACTGGGTGAACCAATCCAAACGATTGGCGGGGTTAAGGTCGGGACTGCGGATGGCAGGATTGAGATTGATGAGACGTTCGAGGGCAGGATACGGAGGGAATTCGAGGGCATCAGGGTAAAAGTCGCGAAAGTCCTATTCGAAGGGTTGAAATGATCAGTGTTCTCGTAGCTATTTTCCTGATTATAGGTACCCTCTTCTCCCTGGTGTTTTACAACGCTAGGCGCTCGATGGCTTACGTTTACTGCAATGCGACCCTCAGTGCGTGGGAGGCGAGATTGCTTTCTGAGGCGCGCCTGATGGAACTTGCTGATGCCCCAAGGGCCACAAACATATTTGCGGCCCTCGACGACACCGACTACCGACAGCAGCTAGCTGAGGTTCCGAGGGTCGAGGAGGGGATCGACATGCCGTCGGTCGAGCGATCGCTCAGGGAGAACTTGAACACACGTTATCGCGAGCTTTTGGGGATGGTGCCGAAGGAGCGAGGGGAAACGGTCGCGAGGGTGATTGGGCGAGTTGATATCTGGAACCTTAAGGCGATCATCACAGCGATTCACAATAAAGTTTCCAAGGAAAAGAGGCTTGAGGAGTTAATTCCATCACCGACACTTCCCCGTGAAAGGCTTGAGATGCTTGCATCCGCCGAGAGCTTTGAAGAACTGCTTGAATTTCTGCAAGGGAGCGAGTACTTCGACGTACTTTCAGAGGCGCTAAAAGAATATGAGACGCGAGGGTTGATTGCCATCCTATTGGCGCTCGACAAGCACTACTACACGAGCTTGTGGAAGGATGTGTTGAGCAAGCGCGCACAGCGCTCGGTTTTGAGGGCGATCGTGGGGTACGAAATGGATGCTTTGAACATCAAGCTGATTTTGAGGCTCAAGCGGGAAGGTGCGCCTCCCGAGGAGATTGACAGATACCTCATCTTACCCCCCCACGAGCTCACGGAGGCGATGCTGAAGGCGATGATTACCGCTGAGGATGTTCCTTCGGCGATAAACATGATTCATCGTACCGTCTATGGCAAAATTTTGCTGGAGGTTCTCCCGCAGATCGAGGCCCGAGGGATTTTTGTGGCGGAGAAAGCCCTAGATGAAATGCACCTAAAGATATGCAGGTGGCTCGCGCTCACCCAGCTCTTCACCATAGCTCCCGTGCTTTCATACATCTACCTGAAAGAGAACGAGATGAGAAACCTGCGCACCGCGATTCGGCTCAAGGTGGATGAGGTCGAACCGCAACGTATCAAGGAAACGATAATGAAGGTGCCGAGAATTGAGCTATAGGATCGCAGTCGTTGGGGATCAGGACACCGTGACGGGCCTTGCTTTAGCGGGTGCGACCTACACACACATTCACACTACGAATGAGGAAACGTTTGCCAAACTGAACGAATTCTTCGACAGCGAAGAAATCGGGGTCTTGTTGATAACCCATCGTGTTGCGGAGGAGCTCGGTTACGACTTCCGCCGGATGGTGCGGACAAAGCGATTGCTCCCACTCGTGCTGAGAATTCCAGACAAGACAGGATATGTGTCGAAGGTCGACGAGCTGCGCGAGATAATCCGACGCACGGTTGGGGCCGAGATCATGATTAAGAAGGAGGGTAGCTAATGGCGATAGCCTTAGCAGTATCCCCAACCCGGATGGAACTCCTGAAGCTGAAGCAAAGGGTAGGCCTCGCGCAGAAGGGCCACGACTTGCTCAAGGAGAAGATGGATGCCCTCGTCATCGAGTTCTTCGAGGTATTGAGGCGAATCCAAGAAGCTAGGATGAAGGCGTTTGACCAGCTCTCGGTAGCTCATCGCGCGTTGTCGATGGGCTTTGCTGTCGTGGGGACGCTCGAGACCAAGCAGGCTTCAAAAGAAACAAAGCGGGAGCTTCAAGTGGAGATTTCAACCCGTCACATCATGGGTATCGCGGTGCCAGCGGTCGAAGTCGGGGAGGTCGAGCGCAGCGCTTTGGTGAGGGGTTATGGATTACACATGACATCCTCGGTACTCGATGAAGCATCGAGGGAGTTCGAGCGAGCGCTTAAGCTTCTGATCGAGCTAGCTGAGCTGGAAGCATCGGCATTCGCCATCGTTAGGGAGCTCGAAAAGACCAAGCGAAGGGTGAACGCGCTCGAGTACATCCTAATCCCGAGACTAAGGGAAGCCCTCAAGTTCATCATGATGAGGCTAGATGAAATGGAGCGGGAAAACTTCACCCGTCTCAAGCGGATAAAAGCTATGATGGAGAAACGGGAGTGAGCGCAGATCGTTTAATAAAATTCGAGCTGAGCAAGCTCAACGTGCACTTGCCCGAGAGGCGCCTGTCGCTGAAGGAGGCCCTTTCGTCCGCGAAGCCCCAAGTCGTGTCACGTGATGGCAGCGTTCACACGTTTAAGCGCGAGGAGCTCGAGTTCTTGGCGGGACTTCTCCCCGAGGCGGATCGGGATAAACTCCAGGTGCCAATTCTAATCGCGCTGGAGCCGAAGCTCGGTCGGGGGACTGCTAGGATAAGCGGAGAGGCCGAGGTAAAGGTTGTCAGCCAAGTTCTCGAAAAGGAGCTTACTGCTGTGGAGCTGCTGATTTACCGCCCTGAGGTGGCGATTTTGAGGAGAAAACTCCCGACGACCACTCAGTACCTTTTTCTTTGGTGATCGCATGGAAGCACGCAAGGGCGTTATCTTGATGGCTTTGTTTTACCCGTTCACGATCGCGACGATTGCAGCTGGCTTCTTGGCATTCGTGATGATTGTGTTTGAGGC
>JAUWBP010000007.1 GCA_030601665.1 Hadesarchaea archaeon
AGCACGCATAAAGGTGAAAACGGAGCCAAAGCTCAAGGTTCAGAATATCGTGGCATCCGTTGACTTCGGCAGGAAGTTTGATCTCGAGGATATAGCTCGCAGATTCGAGAACACCGAATATGAGCCGGAGGTTTTTCCAGGCCTCGTGTTCAGACTCGACGATCCCAAGGTGGTGGTGTTGCTCTTCGTATCGGGCAAGGGTGTCTGCGCCGGGGCAAAAAGTATAAAAGATGTAAAGAAAGCGACACAAAAGATAAACAAAATCCTCCCCCGAAAGTCCGAAAAGTGAGGAAAAAGTCCTAAAAAGTCTTGAAAAAGTCGAAGAAAAGTCCGAAAAGGTTAGAAAAAGTCTGAATAAATCATGCTTAAAGTGTAAAAATGTGTTATTGTAAGTGACGAAAAAGGATGGCTAAGTAGTGGCTCATAAATTACTAACATGCACCCGTTGCAAATGGCGAGGAAGAATAAACACAGATACTTGCCCCAAGTGTGGACATCCATTAAGCTATTCGGTTAAAAGTGGTAAGAAAGGCAGGATCGCTGGCTTCAAAAAATAGATGAATACAAAAAGAGGAACAAAAATAAATTGCCGAAAAAGGTTAAACTTTAACTTCACTCACCTCAACTTTAACCCCAAAGCCTCAGGATTACCAAAATCGTGTTGTAGGCGTTGTGAGTTATGATAGCTCCCGCCAGCCCGATTTTCAAATAGCAAGCGCCCAGCAGGAGCCCCGCCCCAAGCAAGGGTATCGCGAACGCGGGATAGGTACCGGGATTTGAGAGGTGGAAAGCGGCGAAGATGATGGTCGAGACTCCCACCCCGATCCATTTCGAGCGGGCTCGTCGCGCAACCTCCTCGAGGATAATGCCCCTGAATATCCACTCCTCGAAGATTGGAAGCACGTTGACAGCCACGAGCAACAGCAGCGGGTACTGTCTTTCGAGCGCTATGAAGGGGTACTCCTCCTCCGAGTAAAGCTCCACCCCCGCCTCACTAAGCGCTACCCCAACGATGGTCGCCACGGCGAACGTCGCAGCGGTAAACCAAAGTGCAATTGAGATGAGCCTGACCCATTCCTTCCTCCGCATGCTCCGCGCTCGGGGGACCCAATAACGTGGACGTATTCGCTCCAGGTAGTGAGGTCTGAGCACCACCAACTTTCCGACCACGAGGCCGAGCACGAGGCCGGCCACGAGGATCCTAAAGAGGTCGAGCCACAACCACATCACGGGATATACTTTTTAGAGAGCTTCTCGTAGCGCTGCTCAAGAGGTCTGCCAACTTTTATCGACCAAACAGTTTTATTTCCCCGCTGTTTGCGCTCGACCTTCCCCTCTTCAGCCAGCCTAAAGAGGTCGATCCGTAAGCGGACGATGCCGATCCCGATTTGTTGGGAAAGTTCCTCGAGGGTGAGTGATGTGCCAGCTTCCCTTAGCGCTTTAAGGATTTCTTCCCTCCTCAATTTCACCCCTCCCTCAATTTTTCAAGCACTTCGAGGATGGACTTGACGCGATCGAGTAGTTCTAAGGTCTTATCATGGCCGGTTTCCTTAGCGAGCTCTTCAGCGAGTGAGTTGAGCTTGGTGAGCAGGACGCTTTCGACCTTCTCGGCGGGAGCAGCTTTGGACTTGACCTCGGCTTTTGCAATCACGGCCTTCTCCCCACACACGGGACACACAACTTTCCCCTCAACTTCGAAGAGAGGTCCCTTACAAGCACCGCAGTGAACTGAAAGCATCTTTCCTCCACCGAGAAGCATCTCTGTTATCTTCGCTATCTTCTCGTCCTGCATCCAACCCCAAACCTTTATGAAGGTCCATCCTTAAAATAAGCTGGATTAACTATGCGAACAGGTGGTAACCGTGTCCTCAGATGCCAAGCTAAAGCAGGTAGCGGAAATCATGGCGCGCGTGGCAGAGGACACCTCAGTTCCCCGCAACATTCGAAGAGCTGCGAATGAAGCAAGGGATAGCCTGTTGAAGAAAGAGGACGACCCTGTAGTCAAGGCTTCTTCTGCGACGATGATTCTCGATGAGATAAGCAACGACCCGAATATGCCCATTCATACCCGGACGACAATATGGAGCGCCCTTAGTGTTTTGGAAACAGTTCGAGAGTGAGGTAAGCCACTCTTGCGTCACCCTGACTACCTCTGCCACGAGAAATCTGTGCGGTGTGCGCCTAGTGGTTACACCAGACTACTTTTCATGATGGGCCCTGCCCCGCGTCGGAAACTGTTATAGCCTGGAGGATTTCTTAATTTTTGGTTAGAAGTTTGTGATCGCATGGAGTTGGACCTGAAACCCTTCGTCCGGGCCCTCCGGGAAAAGGACACAAAAAAGGCGCGGGAATGGCTCGAGCAAACCAAGAGCAGAGTTGACTCTAACGATGAGTTCTGGCAGGGGTACCTGCAGGCGCTCCAAGGGATGGTCGCGGCCCTCGAGACCGGGAGTGAGCTTTCGGTGATCAAACGCGTGGTGAATAAAGAGTACAAACAGGAACAAATCGATGGGCTCATCGATAGCGAGCGCAAGAGGATCCCGCGAAAGTTTAGGCCAAAGGATGAACAGGGTTTCGACACCGCGTGGGTTGAGGTACTCCAGGGGTTCTTCGGAGAATAAGTCTGACTACTAGATGTTGGCATGACGTGCCTGGAGCTCTTCCTCTTTTCTACCCAGCTTGATCATGATACTTGCAATCACGCTATCTAAGAAGACGAGCGCCGTGACCTCGAAGAGCGTACCCATGGGCGCAAGCGATTCATATTCACCAACGATTTGGCGGTCCAAGTAGCTCTTAATGGATGCGATTTCAGTTCGACCTGGGAGCTTGACGATATGATCGGCCAACTTCGCTAGGGTGGACCGTGGATAGGAAGTTACAACGACAATTTTTGTACCTATCCCTTTGGCAATTTTTGCGGAGCTAACGGCGAAACTTGTTTCACCTGAACCGGAAAGGGCTACCAAAAGATCGTCGTCTCGAAGCGCGGGGGTTATCGTCTCCCCAATCACATGGACATCTATACCTAGGTGCATCAGGCGCATTGCGAAGGCCCTCACGATTAGTCCTGAACGCCCTACCCCCACGACGAAAACTCGCTTTGCACCGAGCAACGCGTCTATAAAACCATTCACCTGCTTGCTTCTAAGCTTTTTCGAGGAACCCTGTAGGTGTTCGATGATTTCGGATAGCGCGCGCTGAGTTTCCCTCATCTCACCATCACGATTAAGCATCAAGTGTCCAAGTTTTAAACCTACGGTTGGGTTCCGAGTGGCAATCCCTTATAAATACTTCTTTAAGTAGGGTATTACCGCTGGAGGTTGAAAGGTGCTACATTTCTTGGGTTTCATCCTGCTCGTCATGGGTGCAGTAATGCTTGCGCCGACCCCAGTAGCGTTTCTAGCCGGCGAGGCCGACTTGCTCCCGTATTTCATAGTCCCCGCAGCCATCGCCATTGCATTGGGTTTCTTCCTCAGGCGGCGCTTTCAGCCAGTGGAAATGACCTTGGGCAAAGCCATGGTTCTCGTCGCCTCTGCGTGGATCGTCTTCGCGACTTTCGGCTCGGTACCATACATCTTCGGCAACAACATGGCGGTCGAGGATGCATATTTTGAAAGTATGTCGGGCTTTACAGCCACAGGCCTGACGATGATCCCAGGTGACCCGATAGCGACTAACGTGGTCATCAGCGAGGTCAGCATCTGGGGCCCAGCGGGCGGTGGATTCATAGAACTCTACAATCCAACAAGCTCAGACATTGACCTACGAAACCTCTACGGTGGCAGTGAAGAGCTGAGGATGAGATTAGTAAATTCATCTGACAACATCTCCACTCTGAACATTACTTGGATAAATTCAACTATCCCGGCTCATGGATACTTCTTATTCGCGAGTGATAACGCCGTAGATAGTATCGCTGCGGATGCGACTTTCTCCGCGCAGCTGGACTATAGTGGCGGAGTGATGATCGACGACGACCTCGACCTCGCCAACGGAACGATAGACAGAGTCGGTTGGGGAGCGGGCACGGTCACGAATGCTACCGAGGGTGCCAAGGTGCCCAACGATCTCACCACGGGGGATAGCATAGAGCGAAAGGCTTGGAGCATATCCACCGCTGAGAGGATGAGGGGACCTGATTCACGCAGGGGCAACGGGTACGAAACCAATAACAATACTAACGATTTCGTGATTCATCACGATTTTTACGCTCCCCAGAATTCATCCAGTGCGAGAGAGGAACCAGTTCGAAATATCCAAGCAAGCCCCCGCACCATCCTCTTCTGGCGCAGCCTGACCGAGTGGGTCGGCGGCGTGGGTGTGGTCGTCCTCTTCTTGGCAGCTCTCATCGGCGCAGGGAGGGCGGCCCGGAAGATGTACGTCGCTGAGGCTCGGGTAGAGCGCATCGAGCCGAGCATCCGGGCGACCGCCCGCACGTTGTGGAAGATATATGCCCTATTTACGCTCCTCGGAGTCGTCGGGTTGTACCTCGCTGGAACACCAACACTGTTTGAGGCTGTAAACCACTCGATGACGGGAATCGCCACTGGCGGTTTCACCGTGCGCAACACAAGTTTCGCTGAGTACGGCTACCCGGTGCTTGCAATTTCAATTCTGATAATGATGGCGGGCGCAATCAGCTTCGCTGTCCATCGAAGAGTCATGGCCGGGCAATGGCGGGAGCTCTTCCAAAACATTGAGGTTCGGCTGATGCTCGTGCTGATAGCGTTGGCGACACTTTTGCTCATCTGGAGTGTTGGGCTTCGGGACGCGCTATTCCAATCCTCCTCCGCTCTGACGGGAACGGGCTTCTCCACGGCTGATCTCTCAATGTGGGGAGATCCCCAGAAGGGCCTACTCACGATTCTCATGACCATAGGAGGAGGGTACGGTTCGACCTCAAGTGCTATCAAGCTCATTCGAACGGTGATCATCGTCAAGGCGGTCCACTGGATGATCAAGCGTAGTTTTCTGCCCCAGCGGGCGGTTGTACCGATGAAGATATCGGGTAGAATTTACAGCGACCAGGGGATGATGGAAACCGCCATTTATGCATTCATCTACATCATCGTGCTGATAAGCGGCGCAGTAGTGCTGATGGTGGTGGGCCCCTACTCAGCCATGAACTCGGTTTTTGAATCGGCATCGGCCCAAGGAAATGTCGGCTTATCTGTGGGAATAACTTCAGCAGCGATGCCCCTAGCAGGGAAAATAAGCATGACAATTCAAATGCTGGTCGGACGCCTCGAGATAATTCCAGTAATAGCGTTCATTGTCTACTTGATATCTAAGGTGCCTCGTCCTCGGCAGAAGCCCTTCTAGATGGCGGGCGCACGAAAATGCAGTATTTGTCGCCGCCTTCCAGCTCCATGGTTATTCGTTTTGCGATTAGACTTTTCGGATTACTTAACCCCTTTGCCCTTTTCTCTAGATCCCCGAAGTCCGCGAAGGGGCCCTTCTTTCGCTCTTCGATTATCGTCCACATGAGTTTCTTCCCTATTCCCGGAATTAGCTCAAGTTGATGGAAGCGGGTGGTCAAGGGTGCGGCACGGTTGAAGAACTCTATGAACCGCTCTGGTGCATCGTTGATTAGTTCCTCTATAGCGACCGGTAATTCTGCTTTCGCCGCAGCCGTGAGTTCATCGTAGCCCACCCGGCGTTTGATTCGTTCGACCTTGTCCCGCTCACCCTTGCCTATAAAGACGCGTTCATGGAGGGTGAACGTTGCCCCCATCATGGGAACGATTTCGAGCAGGGTGAAGAACGTGTCGCCGAGGATTTGGGCTATGGGCTCACGCAGGTGAATCGGCCTGGGATCGCTTGGATGTCCCTGGAGCAGAAAATCCAACACTATGCCTCGGTCTTCATACTTCTTGTCGACCAAAGACACGCGCCTCCAACTAACTTGGAACTACTTCCGGTACTTGTTTATCAGTTCCAAAATTTTTTTGATGTCCTCTTCTTCAAGCTTCGTTCGTTCCTTTGCAAAAATGAGCTCTACATCCTCCTTTCTCTCTGGCATCAAATCTACAAGCGTGACCGCTTGATGTTCCCGGATCTTCTCGAGTTTGAGCAACTCGCCGATTAGTTCCCTTGCCTTCTTGATATCCAATTCCGCAAACTTTTGTGCATAGTCGTAGGTCAGCCGCTGCTTGTACTCCAACTCTCCTCGCTTTTTCTCTTTTTCGAGGATTTCAAACACTTTGGCTAACGGCACAGGTTTTTCATCCGTTACTTCCTTCCCTATCATTTTACCCCCACCAACCTAAGGTGCTCCGGACGGGAAATAACCTTTTTGATGGTCCCTCCATCCCTGATTTCGACCACGTAAGCCCTCCCGCGACGCTCCTTGACGACCCCAACTCTGCCGTGATACCGCGGGTGGGGTTGTCCCTTCACGACGCTCGGGTCGAGGATGATGGTAACTTTCACGCCATGGCCAAACTCTTGAATCACTCGGCTCACCGGCGAAAGCCCGCGCTCACGAACATGCTTGGTGAGCTTTCCTCTGCTCTTGCTCCGATAACCCTTCGACCTTTTGGTCACATGAACACCCAAATAATAGCTTCGGCACCGCGTTTAAGGGCTTTTCTCACCACCCATATCAAAATCCGGCGGCACTCCCCTTCGACAGCTCCTTCATGAGCTTCGCAAATGGGCCGAACTTGGGGCCTCGTCCTTTCGCTATTGTCTTGATAAGTTTTCGAATCATTTCATACTGCTTCAAAAGCTCCTTCACATCGGCTTCATTCGTGCCCGATCCCCGGGCCACCCTGCGAATTCGAGAGGCGTTGAGCACCCCGGGGTTCTCGAGCTCCTCCGAGGTCATCGATTGCATGATTACCTTAAAGCGTTTCAACTTCTCCTCCCCGACGCGCATCTGTTCCTCCGGCACTGCGACACCCACTCCTGGGATCATCTGCATGAGCTTCTTAAGGGGCCCCATCTTGCCCATCATCTCGAGCTGGCTGTAGACATCCCGCAGAGTCAGCTTGCCTGCGAGAATCGCCTTCATGTCAGCGGGCTTCATTTCCTCGGCTCTTGCAGTTTCCTCAATTCGCTTCAACAGCGTTTCAATGTCGCCCATCCCCAGCAGGCGAGCCACGAAGCGTTCAGGCACGAAGGGCTCGAGGTCATCTATGTGTTCACCGGTACCTATGAACTTGATCGGCGCCTCTGTAGCCGTGACCGCCGAGAGGGCACCACCACCTTTCGCAGTACCATCCAGCTTGGTGATCAAAATCGAGCCTATGTCCGTCGTGGCCTTGAATGCAGCGGCTTGCTCCTTCGCCTGCTGCCCCATTGTCCCATCCACGACTAGCATGATTTCATCAGGTCCTATTGTTTTGGCGATTTGGCGCATCTCCTCCATCAGGGCTTCCTCTTTGCGATGCCTGCCAGCCGAGTCAATGATGATCAATTCGAGGCGCTCTTTTTTGAACCGCTTAACGCCTTCCTTTGCGAGCTTAACTGAATCTTTGGCTTTGGGGTCACCGAAAAGTCCTATGCCAACCTGCTGGCCAAGTTGACTGAGCTGTTCATACGCTCCCGGGCGGAAGGTGTCCGCGCAGACGATGCCAACTTTGAAACCTCGCTTTTTGAAGTGGGCCGCTAGCTTCGCCACCGAGGTCGTCTTCCCGCTTCCCTGGAGGCCGACCATCAGTAGCACCGTGGGCTCCCCGGGCTTGAGTTGTAGCGGGACTGGCCGCCCCATCAGCGCGGAGAGTTCTCCGTAGACGATCTTGATGATGTGCTCCTTGCGTGCCATACCAGGGGGGAGCTTCTCCTCGAGCGCCCGCTTCTCTATCCGCTTCGTCAGCTCCAGTACGAGTTCCACGTTAACATCGGCCTGAAGCAGGGCGCGTTGGATGTCCCGCACGAGCTCCTTGATTACTCGCTCATCGACATGGGTTGCCCGAGTAAGTTTCTGGAGGGCGCTGTGCAGGGACTTTCCAAGCCTATCTAGCACCATTCGGACACCGCTTTCGATAACCGTTTGTCACGCTGGATTAAAAAGGCGAGGAAGCTAGGCCCGTCATTTGCGCATGTAGACCGTGCGGATCGGGAACGGGATCTCGATGCCCTCCTTCTTGTAGCGCTTGTGGAGCTCCTTCACAAACTCGTGGGTGATCAAATACTTGTCCACAAATTCCTTGACCCTTAGGATGACGGTGAAGTTTATGCTGAAATCGCTGAAGGTGTGGTAGCGGATAAACGGCTCGAATTCAGGCACCCCACCTGTCACTTTTTTCAACACTTTTTTGCCTACATCGATGGTTACACGTTCCACTTTCTCGAGGTCACTGCTGTAGGCCACCCCAACCTGAACCAAGGTGGCCATCTCTGGCTCGGGCAAGTAGAAGTTGGTGATGATCGACCCCGCCAGCTTTGAATTCGGGACTACTATTATGTTGTTCGGGAGTTCGCGTATCCTCGTACTGCGCCAGCCAACATCTATGACGTAGCCTTTCCGACCAGACTCCAGCTCGACATAGTCCCCAACCCTCACGGGTCGATCGGACATGATGTATATACCGGCGAAGAACTCGGACAGTGTTCCCTGCAGAGCGAAGGCGACGGCGAGCCCCCCTATCCCAAAAGCCGCGACCAGTGCAGTTACCTGGATGCCCAGCGCGTCGAGTATCAGAACAAAAGCCACGAAATAGACGATAATTCTTATGAGTTTCTGGAGCGTCGGCACGAGCGTCCTTATGTTGGGACGCACGGTACCGAAGTATTTTAATATGCCAACTACAATCCTCGCGGTGACCAACGTCGCTATCAGGATGATTAACAGGTAGCTGATGGTCGGGAGATGCTCAGTGATTTCTGTCGGGACGAACGTTGCACGTTCAAGCGCGAATCGAATGCCCATGATCAAGAATATCACAACTATCGGCCCCTTGATGGCATCGATGATGGTATCGTCGATTTTTGTTTTCGTCTTACTTGTGAGCCTTGTGACGTAAACGTTTAATACAAATCTCAGTGCATAGCCAGCCACGATGAATCCGACCAATATTAGAATTGGCGTCAGGAACTCCTCGATTGTCATCTGCACACCATTCTCGGTGATGGGTAAAGATATTTAAAACATTGGCAGTATCATTTTCTTGATATCTATGTCGTCTTCGCAGGACGTCCAGAAGCTGGTGAAATCGAAGCTAAGGGGCTATAAATTCATCATCGTTTCAAACCGCGAGCCCTATCTCCATATGCACACGCCCGATGGAGTCCGAGTCAAGACCCCAGCTGGAGGTCTGACGGCAGCCTTGGACCCTCTGATGCAGGCCACAGGCGGAACGTGGGTGGCAGGCGGTAGCGGGGATGCCGATCGGGAATGCGTCGATAAGCAAAATCGGTGCCGGGTCCCCCCCGATAAACCAAAGTATGTGCTGAAAAGGGTGTGGATGTCAAAGGACGAGGTGGACAAGTTTTACTTCGGTTTTTCAAATCAGACACTTTGGCCTCTCTGCCATAATGTGTTTCGGGAACCTGTTTTCGAGGAATCGTTCTGGGAAGGTTACAAGCACTCGAACGCGCTGTACGCGGAGGCGATCAAGCAAGAGACGAGAGGAATAGATAAGGCTTTCATTTGGTTCCACGACTATCACCTAGCACTAGCACCAAAGATGGTCAGGAACGATACCTGGAAAAAACAAAAGCTTGTGCTAGCTCAATTCTGGCATATCCCTTGGCCCACTCGGGACATCTTCGCACTTCTACCGTGGGCGGAGGAGGTACTCGAGGGCATGCTTGCGAACGACCTCATTGGTTTTCACCTCCCCAGTTATTGTGTCAACTTCTTGGCAAGCGTCGAGAATGTGATGAGGATTAAAGCCGATTACAGGAGGTTTAACGTGAAATATCAAGGTCGCACCATCCAGGTAAAGCCCTTCCCGATAAGTGTGGATTTCGACGCCATCGATAAAATAGCGAGGGTACCTGGGGTAAAGCAGGAGATGAAGCGCGTCCGGGCCCCCCAATACATCCCATACAAATATATCGGCGTGGGCGTGGACCGGATTGACTACACCAAGGGTATCA
The DNA here is from genome assembly GCA_030601665.1 of Hadesarchaea archaeon. Classification (GTDB taxonomy): domain Archaea; phylum Hadarchaeota; class Hadarchaeia; order Hadarchaeales; family Hadarchaeaceae; genus DG-33. The sequence goes on from JAUWBP010000007.1 coordinate 10,051, forward strand.
TCCAGAGGTTCCGGGCCATAGATCGATTTTTGGAAAAGTACCCGGAGTACCAGAACAATTTCGTGTTCGTGGAAGCGGGAGCACCGAGCCGCAATCGAATTCCAGCCTATATGGAACTGAACGAGGAGATTTCCAAAATCGTCGGCAAAATCAATTGGAAATATCTGAGAGGCTATTGGAAGCCGATCATTTACATCGAGGGAAAGCTGGACCTAAATAGGCTTTTCGCATTGTACAGGACCGCCGATGTGTGCATAGTGAGCCCGATCCAGGATGGGATGAACTTGGTGGCGAAGGAATTCATCGCTGCAAATGTCGGTTCTACTGGCGTGCTGATGTTGAGTAAATTTGCGGGAGCAACAGAGGAACTGAAAGGTGCTGTGATCGTTAATCCCTACGACGTAGAGGGATTTGCAGATGCGATTAGAAACACCTTGGAAATGCCACCGAAGGAGAAGCGTCGGAGGATGAAGAATCTAAGGGATAATGTTAAGAAGAACAATGTTTTCAAGTGGTTATCGGATTTTATCTGCGAGTCTGCGAAATTCATCTCGTGATCCGAATGGAATATCTTTTCGATCGCTGGGGTGAAGTAGAGAGAGCTTTAGCGCCCGGCGCTTTGTTGCTGCTCGATTACGATGGCACCCTTACCCCCATCGTCGAAAGGCCAGAGCTTGCGATTCTCTCGCCAGATATGAAGGAACTGCTTAAGAGTATGTCCCGGCACTACACGCTGGGGGTAATAAGCGGCAGGTCGCTCGCTGATGTTAAGGGACTAGTTGGGATAGAGGGATTATATTATGCTGGAAATCACGGGTTTGAAATAAGTGGCCCAAGGGTGGAACTAGTCAAGCCCGAGGCTGAGCGCGTGCGCCCTATCTTGGTCAAACTTTGCGAGGAGCTACGGGAGAAACTAAACAACATCAAAGGGGCAATCGTCGAGGATAAGGGATCGACGGTGAGCGTCCACTACCGATTGGTCGCGGAGGAGGAATTTGAGCATTTGAAAAATATTTTTGAAGAGGCGGTAGGCCCGCACATAGATTCAGGGGTGGTGAAGGTTACCCACGGTAAGAAAGTTTTTGAAGTAAGACCGAACGTTGAGTGGGACAAGGGGAAAGCGGTGCTTTGGATATCTGGCATAGTTGACTCCAAAGGAGAGCTCAAGCCAATTTACGTAGGAGACGATCGAACTGACGAAGATGCATTCTTGGCCTTGAAAGAAAAAGGGATAACAATATTGGTTTCCGAGGGGCCGATAGAATCTAACGCAAAGTACTTCGTGAAAAATGTTGATGAAGTCAAGACATTTTTTGAAGGACTAATTAATTTACAAACGCAAAAATAGAGGCAGAAGCGAATGAAAGCATTGATTCTAGCAGGAGGGTTTGCAACTCGGCTTGGTCCTATCGGAGAGCAGATGCCTAAGGCGATGATAGTAGTCGAAGGGAATACGGTTCTCGACCATTTGCTCAAGAAGCTTGAAGCTGAAAAAATCGAGCCGATAATCTCGACCAATAAAAAGTTTGAGAATTTTTTTGAGCGATACAAGAATGTCCTTGTAGAGGGGACAAGGGCAGATGAGGAGAAACTCGGGGCGGTTTCGGCGATAAACAACGCAATCAAACAGCTAAAAATTGATGATGATCTCTTGGTGGTATGTGCCGACAATTATTTCTCCCTGGATTTAAAGGGTTTCGTTTCCAGCTACACGGGTGAGCCGCTCGTCGGCATTTATTACGCTGACCAAAAACCGGACATGAAACCAGAGGAGATGGCGACGATGAAATTTAAAGGGAGCGAAAGTTTTCCACCACCAGAGCAGAGCTTTTACTTTACCGATTTTAAGGAAAAAGTCAAGCCGCCGCTTAGCGATTACGTCAGCGCCGGCATATACATCTACCCAAAATCAGTTTTTTCAATTTTGGATGAGTTCTGCAAGGAGCGAAAACAAGATGCCCCTGGTTTTTTCGTTCAACATTTACTGGAGCGCGGCGTGAAGGTCAAGGGCTATCTTTTTGGGGGCGAGTGGTACGATGTATCTTACAAGAGCTACCTCCAAGTCTTTAGTGACGCGAGGCTTGTGAAGAGCGACGACCGTTACATCGTGTGCGATAAACCTTTGAGCAAAAACCTGGTGCTTTCCATCACAATCCTGCACGCAGGCAAGCACACGACGGGGCACTCCCACCCGGTAAGCGAGGTGTACTTCTTCGTGGAAGGGCAAGGTGAAATCGAGCTGGATGGGAAGCGAAGGAGTGTGAAAAGCAAGGACGTTGTGCCGATCACGCCTGACGAGTTCCACCGGGTTTACAACACCTCGAACAAGGATCTCGTCTTCATATGCGTTTTTGAAAAATATGGGGAGAGGGGATAGCCTAAAAAAGTAAAAGCCGAAAAGCTTTGATTATTCTGGGCTAAAGCAAGAGCATACCTTCAGAGAATTAATAGAGGTATGGAAAGAATGGGCTCAGTTGATAAGGTGAATGAACTAATATGGGGATTGTTAAGGTAGAGCGAAAGGGGGACGGGAGGTGAGAGAAGATGGCAAGGAAAATCAATAAGGCGGCAGTATTGGCATCCATACGTAGTCCGAAGACTCCTGCCAACCTAAAGAAGGGTTTGGAAAAATATGCCCGAAAGAAAGGGTGGCTCTAAAAAAGAAGCAGGAGGTGGATAGAATGCAGAGAAAAATATCCAAGGCGGATGTAATGAGAGTATTGAGACCAGCAGCAGCCTTTACCATTAATCTCAACCTTTAAGCTGATTTCAATTTATGTAATGACTTCACACGCATAACTCTTATTTAGAGGCTGGAACCACTTCGCGTCGAAACAGGGATAATTAATTAATAGTCAAGTATGTCTTTATCTGGGATGACCTTGGTGAAGATCGTGTTTGAAAAGACGGTTCAGGAAGCCAGGCTGTTGAGCCCTCTCCAAGATTTCAAACTGGTTACCCAGTCCATTGAGGTTAGGAAGGACCCACTGACCGGGAGGCGGTGCAGAATAAACCTTGAGCGGACGAAGAGGACAAAACAGGTGGCGGAGGCGACTGAGATGGAGAAGATCGTCGAAGCCTCTCGGGCCAAATGCTTCTTCTGTTCGGAAAATTTGGAAAAAACGACCCCCATGTTTCCAGAGGATTTTCCAGAGCGGAGGATAAAAGTTGGGGCCGCGTGCCTATTCCCAAATCTCTTTCCGTTTGGCAGGTTCCACGCGATTGGAGTTTTCTCGGAGGCCCACCACTTGGACCTCAATCAATTTTCACCGAAGTTGCTCAAGGACTGTTTCGAGGGATGTTTGAGGTATTTTGAGCAAGTGCACGAGAGACATCCAGAAATCAAGTACTGGCACATAAACTGGAACCACATGCCGCCTGCTGGAGCTAGCATCCTCCACCCGCACGTTCAGCTCACGGCGGACCCAGAACCGACCTCAAGGCTCCAGGAGCTCATCGGACGCAGCAAATCCTATTTCGATCGAGATGGGAGCAATTATTGGTCGGATTTAGTCGAGGAGGAGAAAAAGGGAGGGGAGCGGTTCATCGGAAAAACTGGTCCAATCACTTGGCTCACGAGTTTTGCCCCTGAGGGCAACAACGAAGTCATAGCAGTCTTCGCTGAGGCTTCCGCGATAATCCATCTCAAAAAACACGGGCTCGAAGATTTCTGCGATGGGCTCTCTCGAACTTTGAAGGGCTATCACGCTCTTGGAGTTCAGAGTTTCAACATGGCAACATTTTCGGGTTCATGCGATGAGGATCTAAGTGAGTATTATTTCCTAAGCGCAAAGTTGGTGTCTAGACCGAGCCCGAAGCACTTTTACACGAGCGATGACGGTTTCATGGAGAAACTCCACCACGAGACGGTCGTCGAGACTATGCCAAAAGCCCTCGCTGAAAAATTGAGGGGATACTTCTAAAACCTCAGCGCGAATCCTATTTGCCGAGCACTTCGGAGAAAACATTCAAAAGGGATTGGGTGCCTCGCTTGATGTAACATTTTTTTGCAGTTTCGAATCCCACTTTCCCCATTTCGTCCGCTGTTTCTGGTTTCGAAAGGATTCCGATTATATTGCTCGCGAGTTCTTCGTGGTTGTTTGGGGAGAAGAGATAACCGTTTTCTCCATCGGTGATGAGCTCGGAGACCCCGGCCCCCGAACTGACTACGACGGGCTTTTTGTAAATCCACCCTTCGATTACCGTTAGCCCAAAGCCCTCCAACACCGAGGGCAGAACCACTACATCGGCCCTCGTGTACGCTGCACTCAGTTCCTCTTCAGTAAGGTACCGGGTAAATATAGTCCTCTGGCGGACACCCAGCTTACTAGCCAGTCGCTCCAACCTATCCAACCACCTAACACCTTTCGGAAGGCCTAGGCCACCCCTGCGAGCGCTTGAGAAACTGCCGTTGCCGACTAACACGAGTTTCACCTGGGGAAAGCGTTTGGCGACTCGTGCCAGAGCTCTAACTGCAATATCTTGACCTTTTATTGGGTCGAGACGGGCAACTGTGAGGATTATCTTGTCGTCTTCGTTGATTCCAAATCTTTCGCAAAACTGTTTGACTTTAACGTCCGACGCTCGACCATGCATCCTTTCATCGATGTGGGGGTAGATATGATACACCCTGCCCTTGAAACCTGCTTTTGACAAACTCCGCTTGTATTTTTTACAACTCACGATAACAGCGTCATAGTCTCCCAGGTATCTCAACAAAAAGGACTTCCATCCAGAGGTCATTTTCTTCATATCGATGGGGATGTGCCATCGGAAAATCTTGCGTGCCGCCGGGCCGGTCATTGACCCAGTCAGGAGTAACTGAAAGTCGTGTATGTAAAAAAGATCGAACTCGATTTCCGAATGCAGGTCCATCATTTTCTTCGCATAGAGCCAGTTAAACAGGGCGTAGTCTACGAATTGCCTGCAAGGAACCCACGTTTGCTCTAGACCGTGGACGTTTTTCCACATCGTCTCCTTGAAGTACCCGTAGCCGGCCAGCTCCTGGGGTTCCATCTCGATTCGGTGCAGCACGATCCCGCCGAACGATGCCATCTCAGGCCCCATGGGATTTATCGCCACCCAGTGCGGCGTCCGGATTTTCTCATCCTTGTACATCCTTTGCAAAAGTGGGGCAACCATCCCAGTGACCCCACCTGGCGTATGATCGAAGTCCACACCCTCCGAGAGTGCCTTGATTGGTACAGGTTTCGAGAGGTCACCGTACTTCTCGAATAACATGTCGGGATCTATCTTGAACCGTATTGGAGGAGTTTGGGAGCCGACACAAAGCGATATCTTTCGCATGTGTTTTCAATTTGTCCGCTATGCTTTTACTTCTTTCGAAACCTAAAGATTTAATTTCGTTAATTGACTAAAACGCTGGCACTTTAAACGTTTCTTCGGTTAAGAGCGAAATAAGAAACCTCGCTATTTTTAAGATGAAGTTTATGAGATTGTGCCATTTATAGTTTCATCAATAAATTTCAGGTAATTCGTCAAAAATACACTTTTTGAGAACGAGTTTTGGATTTTCTTCCTCCCTCGCTTTCCCATCTCTACAACACTCTCGTGGCTTCGCTCGCACGCCTCCCAAAGTTGCCCGGTGAGATCATTGCCATCGCCTACGCGGAAGAGCAGCCCAACCTTCCTATCGACGAGTTCGGGTAACGCTCCCGCATTCGAAACGATCACCGGAGTTTCACAGGAGAGAGATTCCGCAACCACATAGGAGAAGCTTTCCCAATAGGAAGGCATTATCGTAAAAGTGCTTCCAGAATAATAATATGGAAGCCATCTTTGCATTTTCCAATTGATAATCTTGACGTGATTTGAGAGACCAAGCTTCTTCACCGCTCGCCTTAGTGAAACCCCATCGTCTGTGATCAACCGTGTTTCGAAGTTCTTCCCGTGATCTTTTTCTATCAAATCCTTCACGCTTTTCAGAAGGAGAGAAATGCCCTTTTCCGGATGGTTCCTCCCGATATATGTGAAAACAGTCTTGCCGCCGTTGGACGGTATCTGGATTCGGCGGAATACGTTCTCATTTATTCCGTTGTAAATCACGGTGATTTTATCAGGCGCATAGCGTTTTGACAACTCCTTTTTACATGCCTTGCTCACAGCTAATACTCGCTCAGAATTTTCCACAGATTTAGCCTCCAGCTCCGCATCTTTGCGAAGTCTACGCGTACCTCCTAGTTTAACTCTAAACTGCTCAGCAAATTTTTCCCGCAGAAATTCCGGCCGATGGGAGATATATACGAGGTTCTCCAAGTGTTGGGCTCTAGAAATGAACTCCCCGAAAGCAAAACTGTTTGCGATAATTAAATCAAAGCTCTTGTGATCAATTGGATTTTTGTCCTTGAGCAATCTGCTCGCGAAGTTCTTACACGAAGGATAAAGAACCTCCTCGTGATAAGGGCGCTCTTTACGGAATCCGGGGGTCTTCAACAGCAAAACATTATATCCGTTCTTTCGTAGAAGCGCATCCTTCTGCCAGGGAACGATGAATGTTAGATCCAATCTGGGGGTTGTTGTCCTCGAAAATTTACCCAGTTCTGCCAAGTAGCCTAGGTACATTCCCGCTCCAGTGGTAATCTTACTCTGGCTAGGGGCTTCCCAACCCAGAATTGCCACTTTATATTTGCGCAAATTTGTCACACCCCATAATACGGACCACTAATCCGGGACTTGCCTTTTAGTGGCCCGATTTTTAGTATGCCGTTTCCTATTTCGAATTAAGCAAGATAAAGCTTTGGCATATTACACTTTTCAAAACCTAAAGGATTTTATTCTCATCAGTTCTGGGTTTATGAGGAGGATGCAAAATGAATATCCTGTACTTTCCATACGAGTTCCCACCCCATTTTGTAGGGGGCCTGGGAACTTATGCTTACGAGATGACACGCAGGTTCGCGAGGTTGGGACACAGCGTTACGGTTTTCTCGAAAAACCCAGGCGACGCAATAACTAGGGATCTGTACGAGGGCATAGAAGTGCATCGCCCATTGCTAGCAGACGTAACCGATTTGCTCTCCGTGATAGTCCCCGAGGACGTGAAGAGGTGGCCTGTAAAGGCCCAAAATGACTTCGCGGAGGTATTTATGTATAACATTCTTGCCGCAACAAAAACAATCAACCTTCTGGTGGGATCGGATAAGCGAAATTTTGATGTGGTTGTCGCCCACGATTGGCTGTCCGCCATTGCCGGGATGACTTGCAAGAAAACCCTCAACAAGCCCCTCATCCTCCATTTTCATGGCACCGAACACGGGAGAACTGGCGATGGGTCCCAAACTATTAAGACCATAGAGCAGATGGCCAGCAAGA
>JAUWBP010000085.1 GCA_030601665.1 Hadesarchaea archaeon
ATCTCAGACTTCTCAAAGAAAATTCGCATCTCCCGTTCAGCGCTTTCCGCGGAATCTGCAGCGTGAATGATATTCTCCGTGATGCTTGACCCGAAATCACCTCGAATCGTTCCCTTCGCGGCCTTGGCAGGGTCGGTGGCACCCGTGAGCTCACGCATCCGCGTTATCGCGTTTTCTCCCTCAACCAGCATCACAGCCACCTCGCCCGATAGCACGTGCTCGACCAAGCGATCAAAGAAATCCTTTCCATGATGCACCGAGTAAAGCTCCTTCGCAAGCCCCCGGTCGAGCCTCATCCGACGCGTCGAAACTATTTTTAAACCAGCCCGCTCGATCCGCGCGACGATTTCATCGGTCAGGCCCTTCGCCACCCCATCCGGCTTCACCATGACGAAGGTTCGCTCCCTCAAGCCTTTCCCCTCGCTTTTCGGGAGCGTTCGGTCCACTTCACGCGGTGCGGCTTCCGCCCCAGCTCCAGGTTACGCTCGCACTTGCTCGAGCACAGGAACAAGACCGACCCATCTCGCCGGACGAACATCAAGCCCGAACCAGGCTCGACCCGCCCGCCGCAGAAAGAGCACTTCCTCGCGACCGGCATCTTATGGCACCCTAATTTCCTTCGCCTCTCGCTCCGTCTCGCGGAGCATCAGAACATCGCCCACGCGCACCGGGCCCTTGACGTTGCGGGTTATGATACGACCCTTGTCCCGCCCGTCGAGCACCCGACACTTGACCTGTAAGATCTCTCCGGTTATGCCCGTGCGCGTCCGAATCTCGATTACTTCGGCTGGAAAACCGAGGTCCCCTCTAACCGGCATTGAGCTCACTTCTTCAGCTCGCGGACGCGCTCGACAATCTCCTTTACAGCTGCCTCCGCTCGTCCTGCCTCGGCTATCGTGATTGCCGCCGACCCGACATTTATGCCCGCTGCCGCCCCGAGCTCGCGCTTACTTGGAACATAAATGTATGGAATGCCCTTCTCATCGCAAAGCGGGGGCAGGTGGGCGACGATTTCGGCCGGCTCAACGTCCTCAGCTATTACCACTAGCGCGGCTTGCTTCCGCTCGATCGCCTTAGTCGACTCGTTTGTTCCTTTGCGAAGCTTCCCAGTGTCGCGCGCGCCTTCGACTGCCTCGTAGGCCTTATCCGCAAGCTCCTTGGGCACTTCGAACCGTACGTAAATTGGCTTGGCCACTCATACACCTCCTTCAGGTTTCATCTTCCATCATTTATAAGTCGTGGCTCATATCCCTTTAGAAACGTGCATTATTTTAAACTATCTATGTCCGTAAACCACGGTGAGCTTTGGCCTTGCTGCATCTACCCGAACGAACCCGTACCGCTCGAACTGCACGATGGTGTCGACTTTTAACCCAGCCACCGCCGGCTCGGCAAGCCCGAGTTTGCGGGAGTTGTCTGGCATTATCACTTCAACCTCCACTGCCCCTGCTGAAACCCACTGGATTTTACGCACATCCGCGAGCTCAAGTCCCTGAAACTCGGCCTCGAGCACCCTTCCCTTCGAACTAAGAGTCACATTCATCAGATCCTTCAGGCGGAAGGTTTGCCCCTCCTGCAGGGCCCCAGCGTCTTCACCGGCGAGATAAAACATGAGCGCATCGTCCTCACGCGCGAGCGGCAGGATCCGTTCCCCGTGTTCGGGATGACCCGGATGCAAGCGAAGCTGGGCCTGCTTTAGGTCGGGCGCCCCGCGCACGAGTATTTTTGCGGGGTTCGGGACGAAGAAATATCGATTCGCTCGCTCATCGGCGAACTTTCGATTGTACGCGTAGAGAGTCTCCCAGCTTAGCGAGGCGTCGACGAGCGTGGAGCCGATATCCAAGATGAGCTGCTTAATCGCCTCGGGCACGAAGCCCCTGCGCCTGAGCGCTGCGATCGTGCCCAGCCTCACGTCATCGTGCCCCATGAGCTCACCGCTCCGGATGTCCCGCATGGTCTGGGTCTTGCTCAGCGCCACCCCCGCCATGTTCAGGCGCCCGTACTGAACCGCCGTGGGGTATTGCCACCCGAGATGCTCGAAGAGCGTGCGCTGGCGCTGCTCGTTGACCTCGTGCTCCTTCCCGCGAATGACATGAGTTATCCCCATCTCGTGATCATCGATGGTGACTGAGAAGTTGTAGAGGGGCCAGACTGAGTAGCGTTCCCCCACGCGCGGATGGGGCTTAGTCGTCACCCTAAGCGCGGGCCAATCGCGCACCGCAGGGTTTGGGTGATTTAGGTCAGTCTTGATGCGCACGACTGCTTCCCCCTTGGCGGTCTCACCTGCCAGCATCCGCTGCCATCGCTGAAGTTGTTCCTCGCTCGAAAGCTCGCGACATGGGCAGGGTTCCCTCCGGTCGCGTAGCCCCCGGAAAGTCTTGATTGGACAAGTGCAGACGTACGCCTTGCCCTCGCGCAGGAGCTGCTCCGCATAATTGTAGTAGAGCTCGATGCGGTCGGACTGCGCGTACTCCTCGTCCCAGCTCATGCCCAGCCATCGGAGGTCCCGGCGGATGAGCTCGTACATCTCGAGCAGCGCGTTCTCGGGGTTTGTGTCTTCAAAGCGTAGGATGAACTTGCCCTTATAGCGGCGGGCATACTCGTGACTGAGCAGGGCCGCCCGAACGTGGCCGATGTGAAGCGGCCCGTTAGGGTTCGGGGCGAATCGGGTGATGACCATCGGATATTTTTCGACATCAGAAAGCTCGGGCAACCCACGCCGCTCCTCGGGCTTCGGTCGCTCCACGGGGCCCACCTTGCGAAGGCTGAAGAGCTGCTCCTCGCGGGGGAGTTCGTTGACCTCAGCCACGACCTGCTCGACCAGCGCGGAGAGCTCATTGATCTTGGAACGCCACCCCGGCAGCTCCGCCACCAGCTTCCCCAGCACGGCCTTTGCGCTCGCTCGCCCCTTGTGCTCGAGGGCGTTCGTGAGGGCCCATCGAAGCGCTTCCCTGCGGATGTCCTCCAATCAATCACTCGACAGACATTCTATTGGTGCTGTAAATAAAGCTAAAGTGCGGTCACGAACCTGAGCGCTTATTTCCAAGAATTTTGGGAGATGATGAAATGTGTAGTATAGTAAAATGCCCAATTTGCGGAAAAATCTTCAAAACCGAGGGGAAAAGATACTTTAGATGCAATCACTGCTAGATAGCTTTCGACATCGAACAATGTCTAGTGAAAAAATTGAAGGAAAAAGGAAGGAGAAGAGAAGACTTCGATTATTTGATAAAAATAGTAGATTTACTTGTCAAAGGGAGCTTCAAAGGTCGGCGCCATACAATAAAACATCAAGTTGTGTCAAATACTATTTTAAGTTATCAAATTGTGTCTAGAAGTTAAGGGCTATTGACTTTCGGGATACGGGGTGCTTTGGAATGCCTATGGTGCAGTATTTGGGCAAAAAGATACGTTGTATAACTCTAGACTGTAAAGTGGGGGATGATGGTGATAACCCAGCTTTTCGAGGCCGCCGCGATCGGGTCTTGCGCAGGAGCGGTGGCACATAGCTACAAAAGCAGGGGTCTGAAACGAACTCTCTTGCTGTTCAGCCTGCCCCTCCTCGCGGCATGGGGGGCGGAGGCCTTTTACATGTGGTGGTCGCACGGGTTCTTCTACCCAGCTGGGAGCTACGCGCTCTGGCTGCCGGGCGGGTTCCCCCTCGCGATCGCCTGCGGGTGGGCCATCACGGTGTACGTGGGGTTCTTGGCCATGCGGCGCTTTCGATCCTTCAAGCTCGGTGTGCTCGCTGGGGCTGGGATAGATACAGTGCTCGAACCCCTTGCCCTTTACTGCAACCTCTGGGTCTGGACAACCTCGAATCCGT
>JAUWBP010000109.1 GCA_030601665.1 Hadesarchaea archaeon
CGGCGCAGGGGGTCGGTAGCCTCACGAGCGGGAGCCGAAGGGTGCTGGACTTTGACGTGCGGGTCAAAGAGGCAGCCTACGATAAATCCCACACCTTCACCGCAAACGTCACCTACGGCAGCTCCTACGGCACCTTCAGCGGGACCTTCCTAGCAAAAGGTGACAGAACGATATCGATCTCGTCCCCGCCAAGCGCGTCCACCCAACAGCCTTTTGATATCCTGCTCCTCGCCTTGATCGCCGTGCTGATTGGATCGGTCGTCGCTCTCGCCGCGGCATTGCTCAGGCGGCGATGATTTTTATAACCGGCACGCCAATCTAGGTGTGATACCAATGTACGGCTTTACCGGCACGATCGTGGGGGTTCGATGCAAGGATGGAATCGTCCTGGCCTCGGACACCCGGGGCGCGGCCTATTATCTAGTGCTCAGCAAGCGCGTCCGGAAGGTCTTCAAGCTCGAGGAGCGCATCGGGGCTGCTGTCTCGGGCAGCTCGGGTGACATCCAGAGCATGGTCAGCATGCTCCGAGCTGAGGCTAACCTCTACCACCTGAGCCACGGGCGCTCTATCTCGACGAAGAGCCTGGTTCAAGTGGCGTCAAACATGCTCCATGGGCGGCGGATGTTTCCTTACATAGTGGCAGGTGTGATCTCTGGCGTCGATAGCGACGGCCCGCGCCTTTACTTCCTCGATCCCGTTGGGGGGAAGCTCGAGGAGGAGAAATTTGCGAGCGCCGGCACCGGATCTACAATAGCTTACGGCGTGCTCGAGCAGAACTACCGCGATGGTATGAAGCTCGAGGAGGGTGCGAAGCTGGTGGCGCAATCGATCAAGGTCGCGATCGAACGGGATGCCGCGACTGGGGACAAGACGGTCATCGCACTCATCGACGAGCGAGGCTACCGAGAGCTCCCTGAAGAAGAGGTAGAGAAGCTCGTCAAGTGAACATTAAGTAAGGCTGAACCCTTCCGCCAACTCAAGCTGGTTCAACACCTTTTTCTTTCCAGGGTCGTAGACGCGCATGGTGTCCCCGCTGATCCCGTCGATCACCAAGAGTTTATCGCCGGTGCGCCCGAACTCAAGTTTCATGTCGATTAACTCGAGCCCCACCTCGGTCAACACCCTCCGAACCAATCCCGCCACCCTCCGCGTGGTGACCTCGATTCGCCCGAGCTCGACATCACCCGTAAGGCCGAGCTTGAGGATCGCCTGCCGCGTGATCAGCGGGTCTTTCAGCTTGTCCTTCTTCAGGTTGAACTCGACCAGATCGAGGGGCGTGAGCGGCTCGACGTGGCCGTGATACCTCGTTAAAAAGCTACCGAGGGCCTTGGCGCGGTAAATCACCTCGAGTGGTATGGGGGTCGTCAGGGCAACCTCAATCTCATCGTCCGAGCGCAAACCCTTGAAGTGTGTCGGGATATCAGCCTCGCCCATCAGTTTAAAGAAGTATGCTGCCACTTTGGCCGATGCGGCGCCCTTTCCCTCCAGAGTCCCCACGACCAAATTTCCTCCCGGGTCTGGGTTGCCCTCCGCATCGCCCGTCACATCATCCTTGAACTTCAGCACCACTTGGTCCCCGAACTTCAAGAGGCGCTTGGTCTTGCCCTCGTAGATGATTTCCATCGCTGTCCCAGCTTCCAATCGTCGCTCACCTCTTTAAGCTATGCGGGCGAAAACCTTAAAGTCAGGCGAATTTAAATGGAATGGCAAAAAAATCACAAGGGGTTGGAGATATGGTTGCAAAAATCATAGGTTTGGGCGTAAGCTCGATAGATACGTTTGTAATGGTCGAGGAGTTCTGTAAATCCGACGACAAGATTTGGATAAAAAATTTCGCGAGGCAATGTGGGGGAGTCGTCGCGAATTTCTGCGTGGGGGTGGCGCGCAACGGTGTCAAGTCCGGTTTCATGGGTTCAGCTGGCGACGACCCAAACGGTCATGAGATAATGCAAAATTTTAAAAACCACGACATGGACATGGACCATTTCTTTTTGAAAAAAGAGACAAAAACTCCTGTCAACATCATAGTTGTGGATTCTCACGGAAGTCGCCAAATACTCCAAGATTCATACATGGAAAAAAATGTCCTCAGTGCGGATGAAATTATAGCAGACTATGTCGCTAAAGCAGATATATTCCACACGGATGCTGTGAAAATTGATGCAGCCAGAAAATGCATGAAAATCGCAAAGGAAGCTGGTAAGAAAGTCTCTTTCGATCTGGAGAGGCACGTCGCCGTGTATGGTTTGGATGCGATCAAGGATTTGCTTGGGATGACGGATATCCTCTTGCCCAACCGCAGAGGGGCCCTTGAACTTACTAAAGAAACCGATGTTAGGGCGGCGGCAAAAAAACTGTTGAGCCTTGGGCCGGAGATCGTCCTCATAACAATGGGTGAAGATGGATCTATACTTGTAACGTCTGAAGGGGAGCACCGAGTACCCATTTATAAAGTTGAAAATGTGGTGGACACGACTGGCGCTGGTGATTGCTTCAACTCGGCTTTCATCAGCAGCATTTACAAGGGGATGACCCCGAGGGAGGCTGCAGATTTTTCCTCGGCATCCGCGGCCCTTTCCGTGACGAAGATAGGTGCTCAATCCATGCCGA
>JAUWBP010000075.1 GCA_030601665.1 Hadesarchaea archaeon
GCTCAGCCTTCGTCGGCTCATCCACATCCTTGTCCCGAGAGAAACGATAGAGGTAACCGCTCACCGCTTCCTCCAGCCGTTGCTCGTGAGTTATGATCAAAATCTGCTGCACTATCTCGGGCAAGCGCTCCCTTAGGACTCGAGCGAGCTCTTGGATGCCCTCTTCATCGAGGTTGTGGGTCGGCTCGTCAAGCACTATCCAGCTGAGTGAGGGCGCAAGCACAATCGCGAACGCTATCCGCAACGCCAGGCAGGCATCGGTGCGCTCGCCCCCGCTCGCGATCCCATCGACCGGGATCCAATTTCCCGCGCGATCCCTGAGCTGGAGCACGTAATCGCCTCCCCGTTCACCCCCCTCGACGGCGAGCTTGATGCCCGTAAAATCTCCATAAGGGTAAATACTCTCCCAGAGCTCGTTCATCGCCTCGTTGACCCCATCGATGAACTCCCTGCGCATCGACGTCTGGGTTCGCACGAGCGCGCCTTGGATCGTGGTCAGGGCTCTCACCGCATCCCCCAAGTGCTTTATCTCTGTCTCACATCGCGTGATCATCTCTCGCTTTTCCCTGATGCTCTCGATGAGCTTTCGTTTCTCTGTGATAAGCTGTTCCTTCCCTAGGAGCCCGGTGCGCAAGTGCTCGTGGGTGCGGATGAGCTCCTCGTGGCGCTTCTCGAGCTCCTTCGCCCGCGCCTCATCGTAGGTGCGCTTCACCTGCCACAGCTCACGCTGCACGCGTAATTGCTCGGCGAGTTTCTGCTTTTGCTCGAGCTCGAGCTGGTCCAAGTCGAGCCGCAGTTGAAGCGACTGTTTGGCCGCGGTGAGCTGCTCACGGGTCGCTTCCGCTTCCTTGCGTGCCCCCCCGACCTCAACCGTGAGCTTCCTTGTTGCTTCCTGCACGCTCGGAAGCTCCCGTTCTAAATCCTGAAGTTGTTGAATGAGCTGAGAACGCTCAGCCTCCCGCGCAGGAAGCTCCTCGATCTCCTTTGCGAATAACTGGGCTTTTCTCTGGAGTTCGAGCTTCTCATCCAAATTTTTATTTAATTCTCTAACGCGCGCCTCGAGCTCGACCACGCGCTTGACTCTCGCCTCAAGCTGGCTTTTGCGCTCTCCCAACAATTGCCGCTTTTTGCCCTCCTCAAGGGGGGTTTCGCAGACCGGACACGTCGAGCCTGCCGCTGCAAGCTCATCCATCGCCTGTCGAAGATCCTGCGAGCGAGCATGAGAAGCTGCAAGTTCATCGCCGGCGCTCCTGGACTCAAGCTGCAGTCCTTCAATCAGCTTCACCAACTCCCTGGGTCTTAGTTTCCCAAGTTCCTCGCTTAACCTGCTTTTACGCTCTATCTCGCTCACGAGCCTTTCCAAGCGTTCACGAATCATCCCTATCCTAGTTTCCAATTCCCGCACCTTCGAACTGTTAATAGTTAAATTGGAGTTGAGCTCGCTCGCTCGAGCATCGGCCTTGCGGCAGGCCAGCTCGAAATCTGTCACTCGTCGTTTGAACTCTTCGGGGGCAACCCCAACCGCAGTTCCAAGCCTTCCTTTGATCTGCTCGAGCTGACGACCCAATGTATTTATCGTGCCCTCAAGTTCGCGGGATGAGCTATCCAATCGCGCTAGTTCCTGCTCGGTCTTGCGCAACTGCTGAAGTTCGGAGGAGGCCGCCCCCAGCTCCGGCCGAATTTGCTGAAGCCTCGTCTGGGTCTCCTGCTTCAAGAGTTCCATATCTCTCATCTCCTGCTCGTAAGTCGGCAAGAGGGCCAGCGAAACATCCTGTCCGAGCTGGCGAATGGTTCCCCTTCGTTCATCCGCGCGGTCTTTGACGCGTTTTGCAAGCGAGCCGATCTCTTTGCGCGCCAGTTCGAGCTTGTTTATGCCCAAAAGCTCATCGATGCTTTCCATTCGTTTGCCGCGCGGTAGGGTCAGGAAATAATCCAAACGATTTTGTTCCGAGTAAATCGCCCGCTCGAAGAGATCGTAATCGAGTTTGAGGAAGGAGCTGATGACCTCGCTCACTCGCGTTGAGCTTGGACTCTCGACCAACTCGCCGGTGCCCTTTCGAAGCTCCGAAAGCGCCGTCCCCTTGCCCCGCTCGATAACACGTTTGACAATGAACTCGTCGCCGTCAGGGGTGAGGAAACCAACCTCGACCTCCGCTCGATTCATGGGGTTGGGTCTGTTCATGATGAGATCCTCGAGCTTGATGCGTCGTGTCTGCACAGCCGGCAGGGTCCCGAAAAGGGCATAGGTTATCGCGTCCAGCACAGCACTCTTCCCAGCACCCATCGTCCCCACGAGAACGTTCGTGCCATCGCCAAAACGCAGGTCGGTGTTGAGGTGTGATTTCCAATTTTTCAACTTAACTTGGGTTATCATCTGATTTCCTCCCTAGCTCGGTTTTTATTTGATCCTCCACCAGCCCGAGCACCTTCTGAAACGCTTCCTCTCCCCTCTTCTCGACCAATAGACCGTACAAGGGGCGAACATCGAGCGGGTGGTTATATTTCATATCGCGGAGGTTCCCCTCGAGCATGCTCATCGCCATCTCATCTATGGGCAGGCGTCTCTCCCTCAGCTCGCGCAGGAGTTGCACCTTCTCCTCGAGCCCGGGGGAGGTGAGGTCGCCCTTGCCTATAGCGACCAGAGCCCTATCGGCGAACTCTTGAATTATCGCCCGCTCATCAAACTCGCTGCGCGATGCCTCCTTCGCGAGCGTTCCTGTGAGCCTCAACCTGATCAAGGGGAGTTTCTCAAAATTGCGCCTGGGGCGCTCAAGCAGCTCACGCGCCTTCGCCCTGACGACCTCGTTCAGTTGATGAATCCCGATGCCTTCAAATTTCATCTCCTCGTAGTAAAAATCTCGCGTGCTCTTTAGCTCGATGAATTCGTAGCTGAGCTCATCGCCGAGGTCAAGCATGTAGAAACCCTTGGGAACCTCGGCCTCGACCTGAATCAGTTGGGTGCGCTCGGTGCTCCCCGGGAAAAGTAGCGGCTTGCCGTGCGCGACGGCATCAGTGTGGTAGTGAATGTGCCCGCAGAGGTAAAGGTCAAATCCGGGCGGCAGATCCGCGAGGTCTATCGTCGGGAACTCCTCGCTTGAGTACACATACTGCCCCACGGATTGGTGCAGCATCAGGATGTTGAACGCTCCCTCCACGGGCTTCGGGTTCCAAGCCGCGAGGACATTTCTCGCGTGCTGCTCCGGCACGTTGCTCATGCCGTGAATCGCCAGCTTGCCTCGGGGGGTATCGAAAACCAGCACGTTGTTGTGCAGGCAGATGAGGAGACCGGCTGCTTCAAGTGCTTGCACGGGGTTGACGAATCCTCGGGTGCGCCGTTCGTGATTTCCGTGTAAAGCGATCACCGGCGCCCCCCGAAGCGCGACCGGGGAGAAATCATCCTCGTCTTTGTCTATGGTTCGATCGAGCTTGATCTCGCTCCGCCCCTGAGCCAGCGGAATTGAAAGAATGCGCATGGTTTTGGCCCAGGCCTCTTGGCGGGGAGTTCGGGCGTCGAATATGTCGCCGAGATTAAGGATGAGTTCCGCGCCGAGCTCGAGTGCTCGCTCGATGGACTCCTTGGTCTGACTAAAAGAATCCTGTTCTCGTGCCGTTCCCCACTTCATCCCCAAGTGATTATCGGATATGACGGCGATTTTCATCCAAAGTCACCTTCCGGAAATATCTGCTCAGTCGGGAAGAATTGAGAATATTTTTGTAATCGGACATTTTGGCCTTCATCTCACCACTTCACGCTCGATTTGAAAGAACCAACATAAAAACTTTCAGTGCTCCAAATTGTTTTAATCAAACCTAAACAAATGGTGTTTGGTGCCTCCCATGTCCAAGTCTTGGGCCGATAAGTACCAACCCGGCAAACTCAAAGAAGTAGTTGGACAAGCCCAAGCCCTCCGGACAATGCTTGACTGGGCGGAAAGCTGGGAGAAGGGCAAACCGAAGAAACCAGCTCTCCTGCTCTACGGGGCAGCGGGGACGGGGAAAACCATTGCCGCCGGTGCTTTGGCCCAAGAGTTCGGGTGGGACCTGATCGCGCTCAACGCAAGCGACAAACGCACCTTTCAGGTGATCCAACAGGTCGCTGGCACGGCAGCGACGACGGGGACGCTCTTCGCGGGGACCCAAGGCAAGCGGTTGATTGTGCTCGACGAAGCCGACAACGTCTACGGGGCCGCCGATCGAGGGGGATATCGCGCGATCGCCCAACTCCTCGAGGAAACCCGGAACCCAATCGTGCTTGTCGCCAACAACCAATATGAG
>JAUWBP010000102.1 GCA_030601665.1 Hadesarchaea archaeon
TCCATGAATCCCATTCACTTCACCGCCTATCTGATGTCTAAAATTCATTTTAGGTTATAACTATAGCCCGAACCGAGCACCGAACTAGGCCGAATAGAGTGACTTATTATTGTTTCGATAGGGGGCGAAACAACTCAATTCACCCAAGCCCCCGAAAGGGCACCAAGTAAATGGCAGTATGTTAGGAGCGTGATTATGTGAATAGCCAAATTAAAAGGAGGTGAAATAAATGAAACTAACTATGAAACTAACTGACATAGAATTGATGTTGGCTGTCTCCGTTGTTACGGTGCTCTTGGTGTCTGCGGCGACCTTACCAATGGCGACAGCGGGAGCCGTTGCGATAGTGACGATCGGCATTGTATCTGGGGTAGTATTCTACATGCGAAAGCAAAAAACACAGCCCCAAGCAAGCCCACAGCCCCAACCACAACCACAGCTCCAGCCAATCCCCTCAGAATCCGCTGATGAAGAGGGTTGACAAATTGGCACTCGAGGAAGAGTGGCTACCTCAAGCTGGTGAGAGCAGGAGACCCCAAGTCCGTCAAGTGCCCCTTACACTCTTAAATAGATCAGCCCTGGTCACGATTCAGGTCACTTTGTCCCCCTTCGTGGTCAGCACCGCCGGGAAGTGACTCAGCAGCGACACGACCACCGCCGCATCCCCCTTCTCGAGAGAGTAATAGGCTCGCTTTACCTTCTCTTCGACAAACTTTACCTGTGAGCGTGATCGCATCTAGGACCCGGTCCGCCGCGGCTTTTCCCAGAAGAGGTGCTTAAATTTTAGACATCCGTTGGCACGCTGCCCGCCGAGGCTTTGCGCGGGGGTTATTAATAAGGGAGCAAAACCAATCGCGCCCAAGGGAATATGAGGAAATACACCTACCTTTCCCGCTACCTTGCTGGTTTCCGCAGCGTGGGCATAGCCTTCACCCTGTTCTCCCTCCTGAACCTCGCCCTCTTCCTCCTGATTTCCCTGCACCCTCCGCTCCTCAAGGTCTTCTGGCTCTCGGTCGACCGCCCCTGGGGGATTCTCACCTCAGCCTTCACCCACGAAGACCTCGGACACCTCGTCGCCAACCTAGAGGGGTTCGTGCTCGCCATAGGGCTCTTCGTCATGGTCAACCGGGTTAATCCCGTCCGGGTCCGCAAGCGTTGGAGCCGGGCCTTCCTCTGGCTGGTGTTCGTGGCAGGCTTCGCGGCGAACGCGACCGAGTACCCGTTGCTACTATGGGACCAGAACTTCAACTCATGGGGCGCCTCGGGTATCGTCTACGGTGCCCTCGGCGTCCTCCTCGCGGCCTCTCTCCGGAGCTTCCCCGCCCACGTGCGCGCCATCGCTAGGGAGCGCCGCCGATGGGCCCGCAAGCGGAGAAAGTGGGGGCTATTCAAATTTGATAGGATATCCCTGACCATCCTCCCGGCTCTGACGTGCATCGCCGTTATCATTTCTTTCCTGCTCACCATCTTCACGGACCCAGGGAGTTTCCTGAACGCCAGGCCAGGGGTTGACGTGTGGGCCCATGGGGTCGGGTTCCTTGGGGGGTTCTCGACATCGATGCTCCTTTTCAATACCTATGTTCCCAGAAAAATGCGAACCAAAAAAAGATAGCTACAAGATCAGTTTACCGTTTAAATACTGTCTCCCGGACAGCCTAGCAAGGTTTTCACTTTTTTTCTCGGGCTTTTCGCACCCTGGCATTTTTATGCCCAGAGGCCGCTACCTGCCCCACATATTGGAGGGCGGCTCCCTGGTACTCCGTCACTAAGCCTCTTCGAATATTTCCGAGGTGCTTTACCCTATTGTCATGCTTGCGGATGAACACGGCCGTCATCGTCACGGGTGCTGCGGAGGCTCCCACGAGCAATGGTGTTCCCATAAGCATGGAGCTCCAGGCCAACGGAGCCCCTCCAAAAAGTTCGGTACTCATCGCCACGATCGCGAATAAGAAAACAGCAAGGCCGAGGACCCATGACGCGAACCCAAACTTCAGCATGTTTTTTCTAAACGACCATCTACTCTCCTCCATGTGATGAAGCTCGCGCTCGGTGGCCCGGAGCTCCCAGTTTGCACCCTCGAATTTTCTGAACACCTCCCGCGCCTTGGACATGATGCCCCCCTCTTTACGATTATCCCTGGTCCGATGCGTTCTGATCTGAGCGACTCCGGCTGGTGGCTCTAGCAACGGCAGGCCTATGTGCCTGACCTCTGGCTTGGTCAGCTCGCGCTCGAGCTGTTTGAGCCGTTTAAGCATGACGTAGTACCTCGATGGCTTCGCAAAGCTGTAGGCCATCGCTAAACCAACGACACCTGCCGACATAAAGAGCGCCGCGTATAGGAATGGCGGGGCCTGGGTTGGTGGCGGTACGGTGGGTCTGCCCCATGGGGTGGATGTAGGCGCAACCATTGGCTCCCCTGCGATCGCGAACAGCGAGAACCCGGGCGTGGTCGCCTCGTAGTGGAAGTAGGTGGAGTCGGTGCCAATCACCCCCGTCGACAACCTCTGCCATCCACCCCTATACCTGAGCATTCGGATCGTGCCATCATCGATGTTCATTTGGACTATCCAAGATCTCGGCACTTTGAACTTGATTGTGGCTTCCCCGATATAATCGGCGCCGATAGTCGTGGTAAGGTCAAAGTAGAAGTACACAGGCAAATCAATCGCCGTTACCCCTGCTGGCTTGGCCGCATGCATTACAACATCTACTCTGGCACCTGACACATCACTCGTTGTAGTTATCTTCACTCGAGTCACGGCTATCCCATATTGCGTGAAATCGGCCGAACCTGTCCCACCAGCTGTTATCGTGCCTATCGTTACGCTCAACGCCCCTTCCGGAGGTGGAGGCACGATTTCGA
>JAUWBP010000040.1 GCA_030601665.1 Hadesarchaea archaeon
TGAGCCGCCAAGCGGCAGGGGGAGCTTCAACCGTTCCAGTCCAGGTCTCGATGAGTTGCCAAGCGTGGGGTACTTCAACAGTCCCTGTCCATGTCTCGATGAGCCGCCAAGCGGCAGGGGGAGCTTCAACCGTTCCAGTCCATGTCTCGATGAGCCGCCAAGCGGCAGGGGGAGCTTCAACCGTTCCAGTCCAGGTCTCGATGAGTTGCCAAGCGTGGGGTGCTTCAACAGTCCCTGTCCATGTTTCGATGAGTTGCCATGCGGCGGGAGCCTCAACGATTCCGGTCCACCATGTTTCGATGAGTTGCCATGCGGCGGGAGCCTCAACGGTTCCTGTCCAATACTCGACGAGCTGCCATACAGCGGGAGCCTCGATCGTTCCTGTCCAAGACTCGATGAGCTGCCACTGAACTGGGGCCTGAACCGTGCCTGTCCATGGTTCGATGAGTTGCCATGCGGCGGGAGCCTCAACGATTCCTGTCCACCATGTTTCGATGAGTTGCCATGCGGCGGGAGCCTCAACGGTTCCTGTCCAATACTCGACGAGCTGCCACTGAGCTGGGGCCTGAACCGTGCCTGTCCATGTTTCGATAAGTTGCCAAGCGTGGGGTGCTTCAACAGTCCCTGTCCATGTCTCGATAAGTTGCCATGCGGCGGGAGCCTCAACGATTCCGGTCCACCATGTTTCGATGAGTTGCCATTTTTTTACAGCGGTTACCTCAAATGTCCAAGTGTTCTCCGACCAGTTCTCCCCCGAGGCGTCGACCGCAGCAACCTTCCACCAGTAGTTGTCCACTGGCAGCTCGTTCTCAATCGTTGTGCCCGTGTTATCCCATGCGTTCGTGTTATTGTAGATATTGTCGCCATCTGAGAAGTCGGAACTGTTGTCAATTACCAACCTGTGGGAGGTCGCACTAGAACCATTTTCCCAGGTGAAGGTCGGGGTGTTGTCGCTCGTCGTAACATTGTTCTCGGGTGAAACGAGCGTTGGGGCGGATGGTGCGATCGTGTCCACGACGAACGTCCAAACGTCTGACTCGTTCTCCCCATACTCGTTTATCACCACTACCTTCCAGGAGTAGTTGTCGTCGGGCAGGGCGTTCTCGTCAGCTATCGTGTAACAGTTGTCCCATACCGTGCAGTAGATGCTGAATTTATTATCATAATAAGTATATGAGGCGAGGGGGTCGGGGAAGGAATTATAGGTCTCGGCTTTGAAAAGTCCCTGATTTTCATCACCCGCGTCATAGGCAATATATGTATTTCCCCCCAACCAAGCTACCAGGAAATATTCGGTGTTTGCCTCGAGAGAGGGGTTATAGGGGTTATCTATAAAGTCGAGCGTGACCCACCCCCAAGTATCTCCAGGAGCGTTCCCCTCTTGGGTCTCGCCGACGAGACTCATATCGCTCTTCCTGTAGATAGCGCATTTGAAAGGCTTCGACCCAAAAAATCCCTGCACATATGCTGTCATGCTTTTGGCCTCGCCATCCTCCGTGATGGTAAAAACTGAACCAACAATTTGGTTAGTAAGGAGATAAGAGCTCGAACCCGCGGTTTCGTAGCCGAAGTTAGAGCACGGGAGGCGGTTCTCCTCCGGTGATGAAAAATTGGGATCGTTGTCGACGAGCAGACGGCGGTTATCCGCGTTCGTGCTGGGAGTCCACTCAAAGTAAGGGGTGTTGTCGTTCGTTAATGTGCCGTCCATTGGCGTCAAAAGCGTGGGCTTGACTGGCGGGCCGAGCACGCGCACGGTGACCGGCCCAGGGAGTACGGCGGCCGGCGGGAAGGCTTCGAGGCTTTGTAAAATGGTGTATAAGATCGGATGGTTATCCGTGGGTACGTGGGGGGTACCGTCGGGCCCGCTCGCGCGCAGGGTTATGTCGACGTTGAAGGTCCCAAGCCTCCAATCTCCGACCGCGTTTGACACGGCGATTGAGCGTCTGGTCCCGTTGTCCTGCGTGTTCACGGTGTTATCTATCAGGGCGACGCTTGAGTCAGGCAAGTTGTCGCCGTTGTTATCGAAGTACGCGGTCACACTATCGAGGGTGAAGTGCTGCGAGTTGTCGGCGTAGTAGTCCCACCAGATCGCAATCAAATAGAATCCGGGATTAACCGCGTCGTCCCACGCCAGCCTATGTCTGAGGGTGAAAGTCTGACCTGGGGTGACATCGAAGATGTTCTGCGGCTGCGACGGGTGTCCCGGGTAGGAGATGACAGCAGCCGCGTGAACTGGTGTGGTTGTAAGTGTCATCAAAAGCACTACAGTAGACACTAGCAAAATGGAACCCAAGCCACGCCTAAAAACCTCGGTCCTCACTTATTGCCTCCTCCCTAAACTACGCCCCGAGCCGTAAAAAACCCTTTGCGCGCGGCCGGGGCCAAGGGTTTCACCTAACTTCCAGAGTGCCCGCGCTGCAAGAGCCGCAACTGGAGAGCCAAAGAATAAAAAAAAGTGGCAATAATCCGAGCTTTTAAAACTTAAAAGCACCTCGACAGAGTATTCCGAGGAGTGAAAATGTCTGATGCAGCCAAGTCCAAGGGGCCGAGAACCAGTGCTTTTGATGAGAGCTATGTCACGGATTACATCCGCAGCTTGGAGCACCGCATCCGCGATTTGGAGAGCGAAAAACGCTCATTCGAGAGCCGATACGTGCGCATCGAGCGAGAGCTCCGAAGCCTCCAAGCCGAGTTCGACCGCATCCGTGCGCCACCCCTGATTTCCGCAACCCTCCTTAATGTGCTCGGGGATGGGCGCGCGATCGTTCGGAGCAGCACCGGACCGCATTTCGTCGTCACCGCATCACAATTCATCAAGCCCGATCAGCTCAAGCCGGGCACGCTGGTCGCGCTCAACCAGCGAAACTTCAGCATAATGGAGGTGCTGCCCTCGAGGAAGGACCCGCTCGTGTTGGGGATGGAAATCGAGGAAGCGCCCGATGTCAGTTATGAGGATGTTGGCGGGCTGGGGAACCAGATTCAGGAAATTCGGGAGAGCGTTGAACTTCCCATGCTCAAGCCGGAACTTTTCAAGAAAGTGGGGATCGAGCCGCCCAAAGGGGTACTCCTCTACGGCGTTCCCGGGACGGGGAAAACCCTGCTTGCCCGAGCGGTTGCCCACGAAACCCGCGCGACGTTCATCCGCGTGATAGGTTCCGAGCTCGTGCAGAAATACATCGGCGAAGGGGCCAAGATGGTGCGCGAGATGTTCGAACTGGCCCGGGAGAAGGCGTCCTCGATCATCTTCATCGATGAGCTGGACGCAATAGGGGCTCGCCGCCTCGACACCTCGACGAGCGGTGACCGCGAGGTCCACCGCACCCTAATGCAGTTGCTGGCAGAAGTGGATGGATTTGAACCCAGAGGCGATGTCAAAATCTTGGCCGCAACCAATCGCCCGGACATCCTCGACCCAGCGTTGCTCCGTCCTGGGCGCTTCGATAGGCTCATTCACTTCCCTCTGCCAGATGAAAATGCACGAGTTATCATCTTCAAAATTCACGTGGATGGGATGAACCTCGCGAAGGATGTGGACGTGAAAGAGTTCGCTAAACGGACCGAACGAGCGACGGGTGCCGACATCAAGGCGATCTGCACCGAAGCCGGCATGTTCGCGATCCGCGATGAGCGGGAGGGGGTCACGCGAGGGGATTTCGACCGAGCCATCGCGAAGGTTTTGCCCCCCATCAAGATGCTCGAGATGCTGAAGCCGGAGAAGATGTTCGGCTAGTTAAACGTTTAGAAAGAATTTTTCCTCTCGCCACGTGCAAGCGCGCAGGCTCGCTGTAGTTTCACAATGACAGTATGAAATATAAAAACCAAGCGCCAGAAGTAGCTACATAAACGAACCCGTTTCATCTCCACAAAATTCTTATCCGAGGAACCTCACTTTTAAATTGGCACGGATGATGTCAATACATCGTCTGAGCTTTGGCTATGATACTGATGATGGGCGAACTGACGTGCCACTATGAATAAAAATTTTTTAGAACTCATACGTGATTACTCGAGTGCCGTAACCGCATAGTTTTAGTTGTTTTCAATTCCTGCAGAGCACATAGAGAGTTTTCATGTCCCTTCGCTGCGCCAGCCCCTTCACCTGCTCGCATATATCGGTTCTCATTTTATCTTCGGTTTTACCTTCGGCAACTTCGCCAGCGCTTTTTTGACCAATTTGGCCGGGTATTCGTAGTCAATCAATTTCTTTGAAAGGTATGCATCGTAGGACGCCAAGTCAAAGTGCCCGTGACCGCTGTTTGCGAAGAAGATCGTTTTTTCCTTGCCAGTTCGCTTGCACCTCAATGCCTCGTCAATCGTTGCCTTCACGCAGTGCGCCGTTTCTGGGGCCACGACAATTCCCTCTGTTCGCGCAAATGTTATGGCTGCCTTGAAAACCTCCGTTTGGTGAAAGGCAACCGCTTTCATTACGCCCTCTTTGGTTAACTTGCACATAAGTGGTGCATCACCATGATAACGGAGCCCGCCCGCGTGAATCGGTGGCGGAATAAATTCGTGACCCAACGTATACATCTTCAGCAATGGGGTTTGTTTGGCCGTATCGCCAAAGTCGTACGCGTAAGGAGCTTTCGTTAGAGTTGGGCAAGCTTTCGGCTCACATGATACCACGCGCAAGTTCGGCTTCTTCCCGGTTAGCTTATCCCCGACGAACGGGAAAGATGCACCAGCAAAGTTACTCCCGCCCCCCACACATCCAAACATAACATCGGGGTAATCCCCGGCAATCTTGAATTGTTTTTTGCACTCCAGACCCACGACAGTTTGATGCAGCAAGACGTGGTTGAGCACGCTCCCGAGCGAGTACTTTGTGTCCTCGTGTGTTGCCGCATCTTCAATAGCTTCAGAAATTGCAATCCCCAAGCTACCTGGACACTTCGGATCTTTCTTCAGCATCTTCCTCCCAAATTTCGTTCGCTTACTCGGGCTAGGGATGCACTCGGCCCCCCAAGTCTCCATTAGGATTTTACGGTATGGTTTCTGTTCGTAGCTGACTCTGACCATGTAAACCGTGCAGTCCAAATCAAACAAACAAGTGCCGAAAGCGAGAGCGCTTCCCCACTGGCCCGCTCCGGTTTCCGTGGCCATCCTATTCACACCCTGTTTCATGTTGTAGTATGCTTGCGCCACGGCCGTGTTCGGTTTATGACTCCCGGGTGGGCTGACACCTTCCCACTTATAATAGATTTTCGCCGGTGTCTTCAGGGCTTTTTCTAATCTCACCGCCCGGTACAGCGGTGTCGGCCTCCAAAGTCGATAAATTTCTCGGACCTCCTTGGGAATCGGGATCCATCGCTCTTGGCTGACCTCCTGCTTTATCAACTCCATCGGGAAAATCGGGGCCAACGCTTCCGGACCAATAGGTTCTCCAGTCGCAGGGTTCAAAGGTGGATCGAGAGGCGTCGGGAGGTCAGCTTGGATGTTGTACCATGCCTTGGGGATTTCTTCCTCATCGAGCAAGAATTTAGTCCTTTTCACCATCAATTCCCTATTTTCGTTTGCTGTATTATTTAAGTCTTTTCAGCGCATTTTTGTACTTTAACCTTCGGTTCATGGCGGCACTGTTTTAGGGGCGAAGCGAATGCAGGAATTCGCAAGTCCGTGTGCCTAGGCCTAGGGTCTCGACGCTCAGCAGGTCTTCAGGCTCGTCGATGTCAAGGGCAAGGGTTGTGGAGCGATAGATTCGTGGCCTTACCCCAGCCTGAGAAGCTTCCTTCACGTGCAGCGGAAAACTTTCCCCGCCGAATCTGAGGTTGATGAGGTCGGGTGGGCGTAGGAAGAGGGCGTTGGTGCCCTTGGCCTTCGAGGGGGCTATCACGACATCCTTCAGTGAGGACGCCGCCGCGATGAAATTTTCAACATCAACACTTTTTAGGAGCGGCAGGTCGGCGGGCAGGATCAGCACCGAATCCATGCCCTTGGAAATCGTGTGACGAATCGCAAGTTTCAACGCCTCGTTCAGTCCCAAGCCCGGCTCAGCGACGCCCTCGGCACCGTGGAGGCGAGCAAAGCTTAGTACCCTCTCGTCAGGCGAAACGACGATGGCGTCGGCGACGGAGGGCGCTTGGTACACTGCCCCCAGCACATCCGCTAACATGGAGAGCACGAGTCGGCGCCGCTGCTCGGGAGCCAATACTGCACTGAGGCTCGACTTCGCTTCGCTCAGACGCTTGACCGGGATGATTGCCCAGGTCGGCATGTGAATCAAACACATTTATGGTACCACACATCTTTATGATGGTATTCAGGTGAACTCCAACCCCAAGTTCGGACGGGAGACCAGCTACTCCCGAAACGTCTTTCTGCCCATCACGAACCTCTGCCGCAACCGCTGCCTCTATTGTGGGTTCAGGCGCGACCCTAACGATGGCGCTTGGTTCATATCGCCCGAAGAGGTCCTTGAACTCGCCGAGCGCGTGAAAGCTGCTGGCTGCTCGGAGGCCCTACTCACGCTTGGCGAACGACCAGAGGTTCACGCCGAGGCCAGGGGAAAGCTAGAGGAATTCGGATACAGAAACACGGTCGACTACCTCAAAAGCCTCTGCGAGCGCATACTTGAGCTGGGCTTGCTCCCCCACACAAACGCTGGCTTGCTGAGCGAGCGAGAGCTCCGGCGTCTGCGGCGATTCAACGCAAGCATGGGGCTGATGCTCGAGTGCTCTGCTGAACTTCCCGTGCATCTGAACAGCCCGGGCAAGAACCCGAAGCTCCGCCTAGAAGTCATCGAGGTTGCGGGGAAACTTCGAATCCCATTCACGACGGGGCTACTCATCGGCGTGGGAGAGAGCCCTGAGGATCGGGCACGCTCGCTGCTCGCAATTCGGGAGTTGCACGAGCGCTATAATCACATACAAGAGGTCATCATCCAGCCATTCGTGCCCAAGTCCAACACACCCATGGCAAATTGCGCTGGCCCGAGCGAAACCGAGCTGCTCGCAACAGTCGCAATGGCGAGGTCGCTGATGCCCGAGATGAACATCCAAGTGCCACCCAACTTGCTGGGCTACAACGGGGGAGTTGTACAACGGGGTAGTTATGGGTTCAAGAAAGCAGTCAAAGCTGTCCTTCTAGCCGGGGCGAACGATTTTGGTGGCATCTCGTCGCTCACGCCCGACTTCATCAACCCTGAGGACCCATGGCCGAGCGTCGCTGAACTTCGGGCAGCGATCGAGCGCGCTGGATTTGTGCCACGCGAGCGTTTGCCGATCTACCCGCGCTATGCGAAGGATAAGAGATTCATGTCGAGGGAGGTTAGAAAGCGTGTCCTCGAGCTTGCCGACAAGGACGGATATCGAGCAGGGTGAACTGCGGGCTGGGCTCGACTCCGAGTTCAGGGAGATCCTAGACCGAGCGTTCTCCCACGAGGAGCTAAGCGTGGCTGAGGGCGAGCGGTTACTTCGAGCTGAGGGTGGGGAACTTCAAGCGTTGGTTGACGTTGCGGATGTAGTGAGGCGCCGAAGGGTGGGCGACATCGTGACTTACGTGAAAAATAGGAATCTCAATTTTACCAACATCTGCGTGGGTTCTTGCAAGTTCTGCGCTTTCAGACGTTC
>JAUWBP010000089.1 GCA_030601665.1 Hadesarchaea archaeon
TAATAGCAGGGTGAAAATTCAAGGAAAGCTTATCGCGTTATGGGGGCAGGCAACCTCACAGGCGCTGCACTCGATACAGTCGTCGGGGCGCGCGATCACGGCTTTTTCCCTCAACTATGTCGAACACATTCGTCGGGCAGACCTCAGCGCAGGCACTTGCTCCATTACACTTTTTTTGTGTAGACAACTGGAAGCACGCTCATACCTCTTTTTTCTGCCCCAGTAAATTGCTTAAATACCCTGCTATCCGGTTACGTAGGGACTTACTCTTCAGGTTCAAGAGCTCGTTAAGCACAAGGCAATTTTTCTTGAAGTCAGTCGAGAATTTATCGGGGTAACGCTCGAGTAACTCTCGCGCAGCGCGCTTGATGTACGTCGGCCTTACTCGTCCCATTCAATCCCTCGCTCGCTTGGCTTTATCGGCCCATCTAAAAAGGCTTTCCTCGCCTAATCGACACTCCTCGCCACGCGCAGCGCGAGTTTCGCCACCTCGGTGGGTGAGCTCCCCAGTAGCCTTATCATGGCTTCCTTCCCCGGGGCGCCTCGGTCAAAAATTACTCGAGGCACTTTTCCAGCTTTTTTGATTGCTCGTTCGGTTCCCCACACCATCGTCTTGACACCACGGGGTTCCCTGCCCCGGTCAAACCCGCTCACGCCTAGCCCGAGCTTTTTACACGCACGCAAGATCTTCTTGGAAAAGCGGATGTTCATGCCAGCTCTAATCCTGTGATCATGGCGCATCGCGGTGAGCACGAGGTTCGCGACGTGCTCGGAGCCACCAAGCTTGGGAAAACCCGTCAGGCGTGCACGGTCACCAACTTTCACGATCCTGCCGGAGAACCCAACCACATCCGAGGTTTTCTCCCCGCCGGGCAGGGCCATCGCGACGTTCGAACCAACCTCTGGCAGGAGCTTGGCGAACTTTGAATCTTCTGTCAGGAGCTGAGCGGCCCGCCACACCTCCTCGAGCGCGCGGCCCTTTTCCGCGCTCAAGAATAGCGCCGCCATCTGGTTGACTGGCATGACACCTTTCCCGACCCTTAACCTGCCCTCGATCGCGCCCTCGATGAATTCTTTCGCGTTGGAGATCGCCTCGTGCAAACCTGCCCCCTTTGCGAGCTCCGCCGTTATCGCTGATGCGAACGAGCAACCCGTGCCATGCGTCGGCTGGCTGGTGACTCGAGGGCTTTTGAACTCCTTGAATTTTCCACCCGCGTACAACACATCGACTACATCTCGCCCCTTGAGGTGTCCACCCTTGACGAGGACGGCTCGGGGGCCCAGCTTGGAGATCGCCCGTGCGGCCCTTCGCATGTCGGCTTTCGACCTAATTTTGAAGCCCGCGAGTCTCTCGGCTTCAGGTATGTTTGGGGTGACAAGCTCTGCGCATGCAAGTAATTTGGTGAGCGTCTCGAGAGCGTCCTCGCGCATGAGCGGCGCACCGGTGGCAGCGACCATTACCGGGTCGACCACGAGGCGAAGCTTGTATCGCTTCGTCCCAGCTTCCACAGCTCGAATGACGCCTGCATTGCTCAGCATTCCCGTTTTCGCCCACTTGACCTCGAAGTCGCGCATCAAGGTGTCGAGTTGTCGGGTTACGAACTCCGGCGGCAACTCGAAAGTTGCATAGACGCCCCGCGTGTTCTGCGCGGTAACTGCGGTCACGACGCAGAGCCCATGGACGCCCAAGGCAGAGAAAGTTTTAATGTCGGCTTGAATTCCCGCCCCGCCACCTGAGTCCGAGCCCGCGATGGTGAGGGCACATGGGATCTTCACGCTTTCACCCCAAGCAAGTAGGTTGGGCGAGCTTCAATTATTTTTACATCAACAAATTCACCTAGGCCAGCGTTGCTCACTATGGCTGGCTTGTAGTTCGGGAGCCTTACCACGTGGCCCCCCTTCTCCCCGGGCTTGGTCACCAGCCCTTCGACGACCCGTCCGACGTAGCGTTTGTTTTGCTCGTGACCTATCGCGCGGCAGCGGGCACTCAGCATCCTCGATCTCCTAGCCACCTCGCGCCCGTTTATCTGGGGCATTCGCGCCGCGTCGGTGCCGGGCATGGGGGAGAAGCGCGTGAGGTTCACCTTATCCGGCTTCGCCCTCTCGATCAGTTCACACGTGTGCACGAACTCTCGCTCGCCTTCCCCGGGGAAGCCAACGATGACATCGGTGGCGAGGTATAGGTCCTCGAAGCGTTCTCGGAAGGCGTCCACAATTCTTATGAAATCATCTACGGTGTACCCCCTGCGCATCGCTTCGAGCACGCCATCGTCCCCGCTCTGCACGGGCAGGTGTAGGAACTTGAAGATTTTCTCGCTCGCGTAGGCGTCGAGGAGCGCTGGTAAGATCGGGGTCACGTTTTGCGGGTTCATCATTCCAATGCGGATTCGAAACTTGCCATCGAGCGAGGTGATCGAGTTGAGCAAATCCGGCAGGCGGGTCCTGGTGTCCAAGCCGTAGGCGGCCGTGTCTTGGGCCGTGAGCAGGATCTCGCGATAGCCAGCGTTGATCGCAGCCTCCACCTCGCTGAGGATTGATTGAGCGTCGAAGCTGCGCAGTTCACCCCGCGCGAACTTGACCGAGCAGTAGCTGCAGTTTGAGGTGCAGCCCTCGCAGATCGCCACTATCGCGCCCACCCTGCTCGAGCGAAGCTTGGGCATAATCGGCTTCTCACAGGGGGCTCGTTCGAGTATCCGGATATTTTGCTCATTGCGCGCCATCCGCTCAAAGACCTCAGCTATCCCGCCGATGGATCTACACGAGACGATGCCGGCAAAAGCACCGATTTGTTCGATCGAGGCCAGATCTATGAGCGGCAGGCAGCCGGCCACGACTACGCGCTTTCCGTTCAAGTTCCGGAGCTCCCTCAAGCGGCGAAGCATTTTCCGGTAAGTTGTACCTTTCACGGCGCACGTGTTTAGAATTATGGCGTCGGCTTTGGTCAGGTCTGGAACCACTTCGTGCCCGGCTGCCGTGAGCTGCCCCAGCATGAGCTCGGCGTCGCCCCGATTCGCGGTGCAGCCGTAGGTCTCGCAGTAGACGTGCATGATATCAACTTTTATTTGTATTGTCGGGCAATAAAATTAGATGATGGGCATGAAGAAAATCCAGTTGACGCTCGTGCAGATTGACAACTACGGCCCTTGGACGGTCACGCCGGAGCCCCGTCGCGAGGCGGAATTACAGACGCTGCAGGCCGAGCTATTTGCGGAGCTCGAGCGGCAGTTTGCTTCCCGTAAGGGCCTAGTGTTCCAGACGCGCTCCGACAACATGTTAATGATCACGAATGGCATTTCACTCGATGAACACCGCGCCGTCCAAAAAGCTGTGGACAAGAAATTCCCGGTGACGGTGAGCATGAGCGTGGGCACAGCCTCCACGCCTTACGAGGCGCAGGTTCAAGCGACCCTTGCCCTGCAGCACGCTGGCAGCAGCAGATCGGCAGAGCGGAGCGGAGCGCTCGTCGGCTCCTGCGTAAATTCACCCGATGAGGACTGGGTACAGATCGCCCACATGGATGTGAATCATTTCACGTTGATCACAGACAGCGAGCCCATCTACGACACCCACCTCCTGATCCAGCGAACTTACCTTTCGCTCATGTCGGCGCTGCTCCGGCGGAAAGCGCTGGTGTTCTACACGGGTGGGGACAA
>JAUWBP010000020.1 GCA_030601665.1 Hadesarchaea archaeon
AAGCCTTAAATGCGCTTCCGATGATTTTAAATACCGAAAAGCATAAAAAGGAGAGTCAATAGCCGCTTTCTGGGGGCCCGTAGCGCAGTCTGGCTAGCGCACCGGCCTTTTAAGCCGGGTGTCGAGGGTTCGAATCCCTCCGGGCCCGTTGCGAGGCGGCGCGCGGGGAAAAGTATGTCAGCCGAGTTTGATATCGGGCAGCACGTGCTCGTGCCAAAACATGAGATCTTATCGAAGGAGAAGGCGAAAGAGGTTCTTGAACGCTACAAAATTTCCCCCCACCAGCTCCCACTTATCAAGAGCTCCGATCCCGTTGTCAAGGCCATCGGCGCAAAGCCTGGCGACATCCTCAAGATCACCCGCGATAGTCCCACTGCAGGAAGAGCTATCGCGTACAGATTCGTGATCGAGGAGTAGGTGATGCGCACGCAGGACACTTGGCCGTTGGTCGAGGCTTTCTTCAGGGAAAAAGGGCTCGTGAGACAGCACTTGGACTCTTACAACGCCTTCATCGAGCACGGAATCCAGCGAGTGATTGATGAAATAAGCGGCATAAAACTCGACATAGAAGGTATCGATGTCAAGTTCGGCCAAGTGAAGCTGGGCAAGTCCTCGGTCAGGGAAGCCGATGGCTCCCGCCCTGAAATATCTCCCAACGAGGCGAGGCTGCGCAACTTCAGCTACACCGCACCGATTCGCCTCGACATGATCCTCGTCAGGCGGGGAAAGGAAGGGCCGCCAGAGACGGTCTATATTGGTGAGATGCCGGTGATGCTCAAGTCGGATCTCTGCAACCTGAGCGAGAAGAGCGGGGATGAGTTAATAGCTGCTGGCGAGGACCCGCTCGACCCCGGAGGCTACTTTATCGTCAACGGCTCGGAGCGCGTAATCGTGACCCAAGAGGATCTTGCGTCGAACTCAATCTTGGTCGAACGCGACGAGCGCATGAGCACTGAGGTTGCAAAGGTGTTCTCAACTCAGCGCGGTTTTCGAGCTCTCGTTGTGGTCGAGCGAAAGCGCGACGGCCTGCTGCGCGTTTCGTTCCCGGCCGTTCCAGGGCAAGTACCGCTCGTGGTCCTGATGCGTGCCTTGGGACTCGAGAGTGACCGCGAAATCGTTGAAGCAGTTTCCGACGACCCAGAACTCGTCCGAGAACTCTTCGAGAACCTCCAGGAAGCGATCGAAGTAAAAACACGTGAGGATGCTCTAGACCTTATAGGAAAACGGGTGGCCATCGGGCAGACCAAAGAATATCGGTTACAGCGGGCCCAAGAGGTTTTAGACAGATACCTTTTGCCCCACATAGGCTCCCGTCCGACCGACCGCGTCAGCAAGGTGTACTACCTTGGCAGAATGGCTGAGCAGGTGATAGAACTGGCGCTTAGGCGGAGGAATGTGGACGACAAGGATCACTACGCGAACAAGCGTCTGAAACTTGCGGGCGATTTGCTCCAGAACGTGTTCAGGTTGGCCTTCCTCAACCTCACCCGAGACATCAAGTATCAGCTGGAGCGGGCAAATGCGAGAAGCAGGGATCTCAACCTCAAGACTGCCGCGCGCGCGGACGTGCTGACTGAGCGGGTCCGACACGCCCTGGCCACAGGCAACTGGCCTGGCGGGCGAACCGGGGTGAGCCAACTCCTGGACCGGACGAACTACATTTCCGCCATCTCACACTTGCGCCGCGTCGTCTCCCCGTTGAGCAGGAGCCAACCTCACTTCGAGGCACGTGACCTCCATCCGACGCACTGGGGAAAGATATGCCCGTGTGAGACCCCGGAGGGCCCAAACTGTGGACTAGTAAAAAATCTCGCGCTGACGGCTGAGATCTCAACTGGAACCGAAGAAGGAAAGGTCGAACGACTCCTGCCCAAGCTCGGCGTCATAAAGATTCAGAAGGGTAGCGAGCGCAAAGGCAAGGGCGCCGCCTATGTTAACGGGCGGTTAATCGGCATAGTCGAAGACGGAAAAAAGCTCGCGGAGGAACTCCGGCGGCACCGTCGTAAGGGGGGCATCGACGAGCAGATCAACATAGCGTACAGGGAGGGCACAAACGAGGTATGGGTGAATACGGACGCCGGACGAGTGCGCAGACCGCTAATCGTCGCCGAAGGTGGGAAAATCCTCCTGACCGATGAACACATCGAAAAAGTTAAGAGTGGTGAGCTCACTTGGCGTGACCTAATTCGAGAGGGTGTAATTGAGTATTTGGATGCTGAGGAGGAGGAAAACTCTTACGTCACGGTCTCGGAAGAGGTGCTGACGCCCGACCACACTCACTTGGAGCTTCACCAGCTAGCGATCTTGGGGATAAGCGCCGCCCTCATCCCCTATGCCGAACACAATCAATCCCCACGAAATACCTACGGTGCAAACATGGCCAAACAAGCGCTCGGAGTCGGAGTAATCAATATTCACAACCGCGTGGATACGCGGGGTCACTTTTTACACTACCCGCAAGTCCCACTTATTATGACCAAGGTGATGAACGCGGTAGGCTTCGACAGCAGGGCTGCTGGGCAGAATGTTGTGGTGGCGATCGCGACCTACGGCGGTTACAACATGGAAGATGCCCTCATCGTCAACAGAAATTCCATTGACCGCGGCTTCGGGCGAACGACGTTTTGCAGGGTTTATGAGGCCGAGGAGGGCCGGTACCCCGGAGGGCAAGAGGACAAGTTTGAGATCCCAAGCGAGGAGATTCGGGGGTACGCTGACGCGAGCCTCTATCGGAACCTCGGGGAAGATGGGATAACTGAGGTTGAATCTGAAGTCCGGGGTGAGGATGTCTTGGTCGGGCGAACCAGCCCACCGAGATTCTTAGAGGAGATAGATGAGTTTGGCATAGCAGTCGAACATGGACGTCGGGAAAGTTCGATGAGGGTCAGACACAGCGAGGAAGGAATCGTCGACATGGTCCTCATGAGCACGACATTGGAGGGAAACAAACTCGCGCGGGTTCGGGTCAGGGATCTGCGCATACCCGAAACCGGGGACAAGCTTGCATCCAGGCACGGTCAGAAGGGCGTCATTGGGATCATCCTCGACAGCGCTGACATGCCGTTCACTGAGGATGGAATAGTGCCTGATGTCCTAATCAACCCGCACGCCATCCCCTCACGCATGTCAGTTGGACAGTTGCTGGAGATGATTGCCGGCAAGGTTGGAGCGATGGCGGGGCAGCGAGTCGATGGCACCCCATTTAAGGGAACGCCAGAAAAACAGCTGCGCGAGAAGTTGCACGCTTACGGGTTCAAGCACACGGGTAAAGAGGTCATGTACAATGGAATCACTGGTGAGATGATCCCCACGGACATCTTCGTTGGCGTCTGCTATTATCAGAAGCTGCACCACATGGTAGCGGACAAGATTCATGCTCGCTCTCGAGGGCCGGTACAGGTTCTGACCCATCAACCGACCGAGGGTAGGGCGCGCGAGGGTGGGTTGCGCTTTGGTGAGATGGAACGTGACTGCTTGGTCGGCCATGGCGCGGCGATGTTGCTAAAGGAGCGCCTCCTATACGCCTCGGATAGGCACACCAGCCTAATCTGCGGCAAGTGCGGCAGCTTGGCGGTTTTCGACAGGCGGCGAGATCGTACGTACTGCCCAGTTTGCGACGAGGATTCAGAGATTTACGGGGTGGAGATGTCCTATGCGTTCAAGCTACTCATTGACGAGCTGAGGTCGATGTGCATGTCGCCACACTTGCGGCTGAAGGATAGGGCCTAGGTGATGAACATGATGCGCATCCCCAAACTGATTGACCACGTGGACTTTGGCCTGATGTCGCCCGACGAGATACGCAAAATATCAGTAACAAAAATTATCACCGCCGACACCTACGATGAGGACGGCTACCCAATAGAGAGGGGGCTCATGGACTCCCGACTAGGTGTGGTCGACCCAGGCCTGAGGTGCCGAACCTGCGGCGCGCGGGCGGGCGATTGCCCAGGCCACTTCGGCCACGTCGAGCTGGCGCGTCCCGTCGCCCATGTGGGCTACATCGACACCATCTACAGCTGCCTTCGCGCGACCTGCAGAAAATGTGGCAGGGTGCTGTTACAGGAGTCAAAACTTGAGGAATATCACAAGTGGATCACGGAGATGAAGGAGACCGGACAGAAATGGTGGGAGATGACAAACAAAATCGTTAAGAGCGCATCCACCACGGAGAAGTGTCCCCACTGCGGCGAAAAGCAAGCCACGCTGAAGTTTGAAAAACCCACCGCATTTGTCGAAGGCAAAAACCGCCTTACACCCAGCGATGTGCGGGAGAGGCTCGAGCGCATAACAAATGAAGACATAATGCTGTTGGGTATAAACTCGAAAGTCGCTAGGCCGGAGTGGATGGTTCTAACGGCTTTGCCCGTTTCTCCCGTGACCGTCAGACCGAGCATAACCCTTGAGTCTGGGGTACGATCTGAAGACGACCTCACTCACAAGCTAGTGGACATCATACGGATCAACCAACGCTTGAGTGAAAACATCGAAGCCGGTGCCCCACACCTGATCGTCGAGGATCTCTGGGAGCTACTGCAGTATCACGTCACGACCTACTTTGACAACGGAGTTTCCGGTATCCCTCCGGCGCGACACAGGTCAGGTCGCGTCCTGCGTACATTCGCCCAGCGCCTGCGCGGGAAAGAAGGGCGTTTCCGAGGAAACCTCTCAGGCAAGCGTGTCGACTTCTCCGCACGCACAGTCGTCTCCCCGGACCCGAACATCAGCATCAACGAGATAGGCGTGCCCGAATACATCGCGAGGGTCCTGAGCGTGCCTATTCGCACGACCAAACATGATATCGAGGGGCTCCGCAACCTCATCCGCCGGGGACCCGACATTTACCCAGGCGCGAACTGCATGATAAGTCCCGATCACAAGCGCTACGACTTGCGCTATGCCGACCGCGAGGAACTAGCGAAAACCATTGAGCCGGGATTCATCGTCGAGCGGCACCTGATGGATGGTGATATCGTGATGTTTAACCGCCAACCCTCCCTCCACCGCATGTCGATAATGGCCCACGAGGTTAGGGTCCTCCCCGGACGAACGTTCAGACTTAACCTAAGCGTCTGCCCACCCTACAATGCCGACTTTGATGGCGATGAAATGAACGTGCACGCCCCCCAGCGCGAGGAGGCCCAAGCTGAAGCTCGCATCCTGATGAGAGTTCAAGAGCAAATCCTCTCGCCACGATTCGGGGGCCCAATCATAGGAGGCATCCAGGACCACATAACGGGTGCATATTTGCTCACGCGTAAAGGTACGCTGCTGACGAGGGAACAGAGCCAACAGCTCTTGGCGGCTGTGAGGATATTCACCGACTTGCCTAAACCAGCGGTCAAAGAAAAGGGCACCGAGCATTGGACCGGCAAGCAGATCTTCAGCATAATCCTCCCCAAAGGGCTGAATTTGACGTTCAAGGCCAAGATATGTGAGAACCGCACCCGCTGCAAGAAAGAGGAGTGCGAGATCGACGCATACGTGGTCATACGGGATGGTCAGCTGCTCCACGGGGTTATGGACGCGCGGAGCCACAAAGCGCTTGACCGATGTGAAGTGTTGGACAGAATTGTCAAAGATTACGGCACGACCACTGCTCGGGAATTTCTGGATCGCCTTACAAAGCTCTCGATAGCTGCCGCCGCCATGCTGGGATTCACAACGAGCATCGACGACGAAGATATCCCTCCAGAGGCGAAGGAGCGGATAAACGAGGTGCTCGATAATGTGCAGGAAAAGGTGAATAAACTGATCAAGATTTATGATGCTGGAGAACTCGAGCCATTTCCCGGGCGATCCCTTCGAGAAACGCTCGAGATGCGCATAATGGAAGTGCTTGCGGGGGGCAGGGACAAAGCGGGGGAAATCGCCGAGAAATATCTGGGCCTTGACAATAATGCCGTTATCATGGCCAGGACCGGTGCGCGAGGCAGCATGCTCAACCTCACACAGATGGCGGCTTGCGTGGGGCAGCAGTCCGTCCGGGGCGAACGCCTGAGCCGAGGTTACAGGGGGCGCACCCTCCCCCATTTCAAATCGGGGAACCTCGGTGCTGAAGCCCGCGGATTCGTAAGTTCCAGCTATAAAGACGGTCTCCGACCACTCGAGTTCTTCTTCCACGCCATGGGTGGGAGGGAGGGCTTGGTCGACACCGCAGTTCGAACCGCGCAAAGCGGCTACATGCAGCGCCGCCTGATCAACGCCCTCCAAGACCTTCGTGTGGAGTACGATGGGACCGTACGCGACGATCGCGGTGCGGTGGTGCAGTTCGTGTACGGGGAAGATGGCGTTGACCCAGCACACAGCGACAAAGGAAAAGCTGTTAACGTTGAAAAAATAATCGAGCGAGTTGTGGGGGGATAGTGTATGGCAGGTGTCTCTCCTGACACAATAAAGGCCGAAGTCCGCAAGCTGCATGAAATGGTCTCCGAAGTGGTGGTCAAGGAGTTAGAGGGAAGCTTGCTGCGCGCTAGTAAGGAGAGAGCGATAACGCGCGAGGAGCTCAGCAAGATAATCGAGGGCGTCAAGCAGGCATACGTAAATGCTATGGTCGAGCCTGGGGAGGCCGTCGGCACGGTGGCCGCGCAATCGATTGGCGAGCCCGGCACCCAGATGACGTTGCGAACTTTCCACTACGCGGGTGTAGCTGAACTGAACGTGACCCTGGGGCTCCCCAGGTTGATCGAAATCATCGATGCAAGGCGGGTCCCCTCTGCCGCCCTAACGACGATTTACCTGAAGGAGAAGTACGCTCGAGGTAAGGAAAAAGCACGCACGTTCGCCCATAAGATTGAGCTGACCACGGTCGAGGATATCGTCCTACAAACCGAGACAGACCTCATCAACATTGTTTTAGTCCTCACTCTCGACCGCTCCCGTATGCAGCGAAGAGAGCTAACCCCATCAAAGGTGGCCTCCGCTATTAAGGAGGCGATGAAAGTAGATGCGCTAATCGACGGGTATAAATTGCGTATAAAACCGACGACCCAGAGCTTGTCCGAGTTGCGCAGGCTCGCTGCGAAGGTAAGGGCACTGCCGCTCCACGGCGTTAAGGGAATCAATCGGGTGGTCGTAAAGATGGAGGGCGATGAATACGTTGTTTATACTGAGGGCTCCAACTTCTCTGAAATCTTGATGATGCCTGAAGTAGATCAGACGAGGACCGTGACCAACAACATCCACGAAATCGAGGATGTTCTGGGCGTGGAAGCGGCGCGCAAAGCGATAATCAACGAAGCGGTGGAAACGCTTGATGAGCAAGGACTCGATGTCGACATAAGGCACATCATGTTGGTCGCCGACATGATGACCACACGGGGCACGATGAAGCAGGTGGGTAGGCATGGAGTCAGCGGTGAAAAGACCAGCGTGCTCGCGCGGGCCTCGTTCGAGATCACGACCAAGCACCTTTTGGATGCGTGTATCCATGGTGAAACCGATAGACTCGACGGCATAATCGAAAACATCATCGCGGGGCAGCCGATTCCGCTGGGCACGGGTTCAGTGGAGCTAACGATGCGGAGGGAAGGTGAGGGTGGACATAAATAAGGCAATACGTCAAGCGGTCGATACAGGTAAAGTCATTTTAGGCAGGAATAAGTCACTGAAAGCGGTTAAACTCGGACAGGCGAAATTGGTGATTGTTGCATCGAACTGCCAGCCAGAAGTTTTAGAGAATATCAAGCGTTACGGTGGGCTAGGTAACATCCCAATTCACATTTTCGAGAAGGATAGCACGGAGTTGGGGGTTGCCTGCGGTAAAC
This sequence comes from Hadesarchaea archaeon, assembly GCA_030601665.1. Lineage (GTDB taxonomy): Archaea > Hadarchaeota > Hadarchaeia > Hadarchaeales > Hadarchaeaceae > DG-33. The sequence goes on from JAUWBP010000020.1 coordinate 7,767, forward strand.
TGTTTTTGGTAAGCGTGCTCGCGGTTCTGGAGCCTGGGCACTCAAATATCCTAAGCTTGGGGGGAACGAGATGAGCATCAAACTCGGGGCTGACGAAATGCGCTACATCGCCCTTTTCGAGGGTCTGACCATGGCGAAGGTTTACGATTGTATAATCCACGAGAACGAGGCCAAGCTTACTTTCGTCGTGAAAGCAGGGGATATCGGCCTCGCCATAGGAAAGGGAGGAAATAAGATTCAGAAGGCAAAGCGAGTAATCGGGAAAAGCGTTGAAATCGTTGAACACTCCGCGGATCCAGTAGAGTTCGTGAAAAATGCCCTAGCGCCCGCGAAGGTCAGGAGAGTCAACATTGTGGAACGTGAGGGCAGAAAAATCGCGTTTATAGATGTCGAGGAACAAGACCGGGGGATAGCCGTCGGCCGGGAGGGCAAGAGGATCCGATGCGCAAAGAAACTCGTCCTCCGCCACCACGGGATTCAAGATATCTCACTTGTATGATTTTTTAGGTTTGAAGGGAAATACTATTTTAGGTGTGTAACGTGAGTAAAGGTTCTAGAGGGGAATTCGCGGCTCGGAAGCTGAGTTCCAGACGACAGCGGTTCCGATGGAAGAGCGTCGAGTACAAGCGGCGGATGCTCAAGCTAGACGAAAAAGCTGATCCACTCCAAGGGTCTCCACAAGGCCGAGGGATCGTCCTCGAAAAGGTTGGGGTCGAAGCCAAACAGCCAAACTCCGCGATTCGGAAATGCGTTCGCGTTCAGCTCATCAAGAATAGTCGCCAGGTCACCGCATTTACCCCGGGTGACGGTGCAATTGGATTCATCGACGAGCACGACGAGGTTACCATCGAGGGGATAGGGGGTTCGAGGGGTGGTTCGTACGGTGATATCCCTGGCGTTCGCTACAAAGTAATCAAAGTGAACGATATTTCACTGCATGAACTCGTGAAGGGGCGAAAGGAGAAGTCCAAGCGGTGATGAAATGGCGTCCAAGTATTTCGACAAATGGCCAGCCGATGATATCACAATAGAAGACCCAGGGCTGAAGCAGTACATCCGGCTGGAGCCGAGCGGGGTTCTGCATGGCGGCGGAAGACACTCCCGTAAACAATTTGGAAAAGCTAGCACGCCTATCGTCGAGCGGCTGATGAATAAGATCATGCGCTCGGGGCCGGGTGTGAGGAAGCTTGGGGGCAGGGTGATCCGCACCGCCAAAGCATGTGGCAAGAAATACAAGGCGTATAACATCGTGCGCAAATCATTTGGGATTGTCGAGGAGCGGACGAAGAAAAATCCCATTCAAGTTTTGGTAGATGGCATACAGAATTCAGCCCCCCGCGAGGAGACGACCCGGATCAGCTACGGGGGGATATCCTACTATATCGCCGTCGATGCCGCTCCCCAGCGGAGGCTCGACATCGCGCTCAAGAACCTCGCAGCTGGCGCCTTCGCGGCCTCCTTTTCGAACAAGAAGCCGATCGAGGAGTGTCTGGCCGAGGAACTGATCAAGGCCGCCGACAATGACGTGAAGAGCTTCGCCGTGGCTCGCAAGGAGGAAAGCGAACGGATAGCGAGGGGGGCAAGGTAGCGCAAGCCTTTTTAAATGTACGTGTGAAATGAAATTAGCTAAAAGGAGAAGGTATGAATGGCGAGGCCGCACTTAAACCTCATAACGATCGGGCACGTGGACCACGGCAAGTCCACGTTGATAGGTAGGATGTTCTACGACAAGGGTTTGGTGAAGGAAGAGGACATAAAGAAATTCGAGGCGATGGGGGATAAGGGCAAGACCTTCAAGTTCGCCTGGATCATGGACGCCCTCAAGGAGGAGCGCGAGCGGGGACTTACCATCGACCTCGCACACAAGAGACTTGAAACTGCCAAGTACTACTTCACCGTCATCGACGCCCCCGGGCACCGGGACTTCGTGAAGAACATGATCACGGGTGCTAGCCAAGCTGATGCTGCGATACTTGTGGTCGCGGCGGATGACGGGATCATGCCCCAGACACGGGAGCACGCGGCACTTGCCTTCACCCTAGGGGTGGGGCAGCTGGTGGTGGCGATCAACAAGATGGACCTCGTTGGCTACAAGGAAGACGTGTTCAACAAGCTCAAGGTCGAAATAATCGACCTGCTGAAAACGGTCGGCTACAAAAATCCAGAAAAATTCACGTTTGTCCCAACCTCGGCGTTCCACGGGGACAACGTGGCCAAGCCCAGCGAAAAGATAAAGTGGTACACGGGGCCGGTCTTCTATCCAGCGTTGGATACCTTCACCGTGCCCAAGAAGCCAGTCGACAAGCCGCTCCGACTGCCCGTGCAGGATGTGTATTCGATCACCGGTGTGGGAACCGTGCCGGTGGGAAGGGTCGAAACGGGTGTGCTCAAGGCCGGTGAGACCATCATCTTCGAGCCGGCCGGGGTGAGCGGCGAGGTCAAGTCGATCGAGATGCATCACGAGATAATACCCCAAGCCGAGCCTGGAGACAACATAGGCTTCAACATTCGAGGTATCGAAAGGACCGCCATAAGGCGAGGCGATGTCGCGGGGCACCCGAAATCGCCGCCGACCGTGGTCAAGGAGTTCACCGCGCGAATCGCCGTCCTGCAGCACCCGACAGCAGTAACTGCCGGCTATACCCCAGTTTTCCACGCCCACACAGCGCAGGTAGCGTGCACCATTTCGGAAATCATCCAGAAGCTCGACCCGAAGAGCGGCGAAGTAATCCAAGAGAAGCCAGAGTTCGTAAAGAAGGGAGACATGGCGACAATCAAGGTGACGCCCACTAAGCCCATGGTGCTCGAGAAGGCGGGCGACCTCCCGCAGCTGAGCCGCTTCGCCGTGCGCGACATGGGCATGACTATTGCCGCTGGGGTCTGCATCGACCTGACACCAGCGAAATAGTACCAAGTCTTTTATCATCCCCTCCCCTTTAGGTAGGGTGAGGGTTAGCATTGCAGAAGGCACGCATAAGGCTCTCGAGCACCGACCCGAAGAAGCTCGACGAGGTCTGCCAGCAGCTCGTGGGCATAGCGGAGCGGGTCGGCATCAAGCTCTCGGGACCCATCCCCCTCCCCACGCGCAGGATAGTAATACCCACGAGAAAATCGCCCGATGGTGAGGGAACGGCGACGTGGGACCGGTGGGAGCTGCGCGTGCACAAGCGCTTAATCGATATGCAGGCCGACGAGCGGGCGATGCGGCAGATCATGCGCATTCAGGTGCCCGAAGAGGTCACGATTGAGATCGAGCTCAAGACATAGCCCCGATTGTTAAGTTAAGAAAGAGTGTGAATGTATTCTGTTGGAGATTCCTAACTTTAGTGCTAGCTAGACATTACACTATGCATCGATGTTCGCTATTTTTCTTCCCCTATTTTCCCGGAAAGAAGCTTAATGGAATCGAAGTGTTCGCCTGAAACGAGGTTTTTGCAGTACACGTTTATTCGAATAAAGTAGTCCTCGTCCACTTGGCCTGATACGATGTCTCCCAACGTGAACGATTTTGATGCACTTGGCCCCAATGATATCCCCCCTCGGGGATAGCTACGATTTGTCGTGTAAAACCCGATAATTTCAACTGGGAACTCTAGGGTGTTTTTTAACTGAATCTCTAAACCCCTCTCATTGTTTACCCTGTAATTTTCCACTATTATTCCCTGCTCATCAGGACCAATCTCTTCCTGTTTTCTAGCACCAATTTCATAACCAATGATAAAACTGATTACTACAGATAGCGACAATATTATCACAAAAGCAATCAACACACTTTTCTTAAAACTAACTTTAGCCGGTTCTGCCGAAAAACTCACTTTTTTCATCACTATAAGACGACCTCTAATAAAGAATATCATTGAACTTATTAAAAACACAAAACATCCGGCCCAATCTTATATCCGCATCGCCTTCCAATACTCATTGTGCCGGGGTAGCCAAGCCAGGTAAGGCGCCGGATTTGAGATCCGGTGGCCCTTTGGGCCTCAAGGGTTCGAATCCCTTCCCCGGCGTTAGGTGATGAGATAAAGCGCTTCGAGTGGGTCGAGCATCCTTCGGACATCGGCTTTCGTGCGTACGGCCGCG
>JAUWBP010000012.1 GCA_030601665.1 Hadesarchaea archaeon
TTTTCATCGTATTCCGCGACCCCCGCCAAGTCATCGATGATTATACGGCGGTCGAATGAGTCAATCTTTATTAAGCGGTCGACGTCCCCCTGCATGATGAAGTTGTACCCCCCGGGGCTGGACAAGCTATTCGAGAGCAGGTCAACGATTTCCTGTCGTGAGGCGCGCTTCTTGTTTATCCTATACACGCATTTGCCGCTTCGGTCCACCTTTCGAGATATCACCACCGTCGTTGAGTTAATGGGCAGCGTGCTGTCTTCATTATTGAAATGGAGCGAGACCTCGGCGAAGGGGGCTGGGCGCTGGCCGTTGCCCCCGTTAAAAAGGAGATCAGAGAATCGCTCGGCGCGCATGAGCTTTGCGCTCATCCTACCCAGCACGAAGCAGAGCCCATCGACGACGTTGCTCTTACCTGAACCGTTTGGCCCGACGATGGCTGTCAAACCCCTCGAGAGGGGAATGCTCACCTTGGAATTTCCAAACGATTTGAAGCCCCGGAGCTCGATTTTGCTTACGTATACCACGTTTCCTACCCTAGGAGGATTGTTCACTCCCCTTCTCGGTCAGCCTCCAAAGATTGTTTTATTTCCCTCATTTGTAGTTAAAAATTTTTCGTTTTTGAGTTTTTCGACGTTTTTTTTGGAGATTTAGAAAAAAATCAGGAAATTTAGGTAAAAAAAGTGTTGACCAATCTTAGTTACATTGTTAGGGGTAATCATGGCAGCGTTTTAATTGCCCCATTCTAAAATCTCACGTTATTACCTACAAAAAACATGCGTCAAGGGTCAAAAAAAATTTGGATCGTGCAGGCTGAGCCCTAAAAGTTTAAAGCCGTACAGAGAAGATGTTTCGGGATTGCGTGGTTATCGAAAAGCTACCGATAGCGAAATTGCCGGGCGTGGCTAAACTGCGGGCAATGGCGGCGAAGTACTACGAACAGCAGTTGTTGGAGGAGGTAATGCGGCGGGGGAACATCCCGCGGCACGTGGCGATAATTCTGGACGGCAACCGCCGCTTCGCGCAGAAGGCGGGGCTGGATAAGCTGCGGGGGCACGACCTTGGGGCGAAGAAGCTTGATGAAGTGCTAAGGTGGTGTCAGGAACTCGGCATCAAGTACACCACGATTTACGCCTTTTCAACCGAGAACTTCTTCAACCGCTCCAGCGAGGAGGTAAAAATGCTCATGGATCTGTTTGTTGAGAAGTTTAAAAAAGTGGTGAAGGACGAGCGCGTTCATAAGTACAAAATACGCGTCCGTGCGATAGGAAATCTAAGTTGTTTACCCAAGCAGGTAAAGGAAGCGATTGAGAAAGCACAAGAGGCAACTCAGGGCTACGATGGATACACCCTAAACATCGCTGTTGGCTACGGCGGCAGGGCCGAGCTCGCCGAGGCAGTCCGGCGAATATGCAAGCGCATCGAGCGGGGCGAGCTCAAGCCGAGCGATGTCGACGAAAATACAATAGATAGCTACCTCTACACAGCCGGCCAGCCCGACCCTGACTTGATTATCCGCACTAGCGGGGAGGAGCGGCTGAGCGGTTTTCTGCTCTGGCAGTCGGCTTACAGCGAGTTCTACTTCTGCGAGGCGAACTGGCCAGAGTTCAACAAGATCGAATTCCTGCGCGCCATCCGTACCTATCAGGGGCGAGAGCGAAGGTTTGGAAAATGAGGGCGGAGATCGCGATAATTGGCGGCTCCGGTGTTTACTCGGTAGAGGCTCTCGAGGGGGCGAGCACTACCGTCGTTAGCACGCCATATGGCAACTCGCCCGAGATTACCATCGGCAGGCTGGGTGGGCGCCGAGTCGCGTTTTTACCCCGCCACGGCAGGGGGCACACCGTGCCACCCCACCTCGTCAATTATCGCGCGAACATTTGGGCGCTCAGCGAGCTGGGGGTGAAGCGGGTGCTCGCGACGACCGCTTGTGGCTCGCTCAATCCCCGAATGCAGCCAGGTGAACTCGTGCTCCTCTACCAGTTCATCGACTTCACAAAGCGGCGTCCCCAGACCTTTTACGAGGGAGGCGGAGGAGGCGTCGTGCATGTCGATGTAACTGAGCCTTATTGTCCTGAGCTGCGAGATGTCCTACTTGAGTCGGCCAGGGGTCTCAAGCTCAAGCTCCACCCCCGCGCGACTTATGGGTGCACCGAGGGCCCGCGCTTCGAGACGGCTGCTGAGGTCAAAGCGTTGCATCGGTTGGGCTGCGACCTCGTGGGAATGACGAATGTGCCCGAGTGCGTGCTGACTCGGGAGCTCGAGATATGCTATGCGGCGGTTGCGGTCGTGACGAACTTCGCGGCAGGCATCTCTAAGGCGAAGCTCACCCACACGGAGGTTGCTGAGCTGATGAAGGAGAACATCGGTCGAGTTCAAAAGTTGTTGTTCAAGACGATTCCGAGGATGCCAAAAAAACGTTCGTGCATGTGTGCTCATGCACTTGAGGGGGCAGCGGTAAGGGCTTAGCTATTCCCCCTCGTCAACCTCCTCGGAGTACTCGGGGGGCTTCAGTTCGTACTCCCGTTCGCCGAGCTTTCTCTTCTTTTTCTTCTTCTCGACGATGACGGGGATCTCATTTGCCGCCTTCCCCTTCTCGCTGATTTTGTAGGCCGCACGCTGCTTTATCTTGCCTTTATAGCCGCAGCGCTGGCAGGTCAGTCGCTTCGAGCGCCGGACCTTCGTGGGGATAAGTATGCTGCCACATTTTGGGCAAAATTCCATGTGCATCACCAACGGAATTGAATTTTTAGGGGTAAAACTGCCTTATAAATATATCGTTCAAGCTCGGCTAGGCGAGGTTCTCTTCCGTTTACTTGGCCTTGGCCGCCACCCGCTCGACGCGCTCCTCTATCGTTCTGGGCTGGTCCAAACGCTCATCTATGCGGAGCGTCGTGATCACGCGCTTGGCGCCAGCGCCGATGACGGCTCGGTGGGCGGCTTTCGCGACTTCCAGTGCGGTCTCTAGGTCAGCCTCAAAGACCGTGCTCGTAGGACAGAGTTTGTACTTCACTCCAGCCTTCTTGACCTCGCGTAGGGCAGCCGCGATGTAATCGCTCAAACCCGCGCCCGGAGTCCCGATCGGCACCACCGAGAGCTCGGCCACCACGAATTGTTTCATCCGGTTCACCAGTGAGTCAATATATATATGCTCCCAATAAGTATGCGCGGTGAATGCGTGTACCTCGTGCTCGGCTGCGGCGATGTCGGGTTTTCGGTGGCGAGCAAGCTCAAGGAGCGAAACGTGGAGCTAGTGGTAGTCGATAAGGACGTTAGAAAAATCGAACCGCTCACAAAGATGGGCTTTAGCACTTTCATGGGCGACTTTTGTCTGCCCAAGGTGCTCAAAGACGCCGGGATCTCGCGAGCGGAGGTCGTACTTCTCATGGTTCCAGATTTCCGCGCTACCGAGCGGGCGCTGGGGGCAATCAATCGCTTGAGGACGGAGCTGAAGATAGACCCCGTAGTCGTCACTCGAGTTCTGGACGAGGGGGAGACGGTGGAGGCGAAGCGACTCGGCGCCAGCGATGCCATACCTTCATCCCAGATTCTCGCGAACTTCGCCCTCAGTAGGTTTGAGGAGCTAAAGGGGATAACTAAGGAGAAGCGCTTGCGCGCGCTGCTCCAGGAATACAGCGGAGAACGAATGGCGATCGTGCTCCAGACGAACCCCGACCCAGACGGGATCGCCAGCGGTGTGGCGCTGAAACGTTACGCGAAGGCGTTCGGGATTGACGCCGACATCATCTATGATGGGGACATCGGGCACCCGCAAAACCGAGCCCTCGTCAACTTGCTTGTGTTAGACCTTAAACGAGCAAAGTATGTCAATTTCAACAAATATAGGGCTTTCGCGCTTGTTGATGTTGCGACCCACTCCAACTGCGCCCTGCCAAAGGAAATTCTGCCCACGATAGTGATCGATCATCACACCGTGCCCTCCAGCGAAGTAGGAGCAAGGTATCAGGATATCACGAAAGTGGGATCTACATCGACTCTTTTAACGAATTATCTCAAGTACGCCATGGTCGAGATCGATAGGGCAACTGCAGCTGCGCTCGTGATCGGGATTCTCACCGATACCCAGAACTTCACGCGGGGGACAACTCCCGCCGACTTCGACGCGTTCGAGCACCTCATGAAGCTGGCCGACCTCGACCTGGTCGGGAGGCTCCAGTCCCCCGCGGTTTCCTCCGAAGCCCTAGACGTGCTCGCGCGGGCCATCAGGGGGAGCAAACTCAATGGAGGATACCTAATAACCTACGTGGGTGAAGTCAAGGACCGCGACCTAATTGCTCTGACCGCAGACTTTCTGCTGAAGCGTGAGGGGGTGATGACCGCGTTCGTCTACGGAATTTGCGGTGATATTGTCCACGCTTCGGCTCGGACAAACGATGTGTCGCTGCACTTGGGACAAGTGCTCAAACAGGCATTCCTCCCGATTGGCACGGCGGGCGGACATGCGCGGATGGCGGGAACGCAAATTCCGCTCAGGGCTTTCGGTAAGGTTTCAAAAAGGGCCCTTAAGGCTGAAATCGACCGCAAGGTTGGACGAAGGTTTTTAGAAGTGATCGGCGTAGTCAAGCCAAAGACCAAACGAAAACGAGCCAAGCATTGAAAGTGCCCTCCATGGGATACCTGCGCGCATCCCTCGGGAATCGGTTGACGAGTGAGGAACTTCAGCTTTTACCCGCGGGTTTTGACCGGGTGGGGCATGTCGTAATTGTCTCCCTGCCGCCCGAGCTTATGCACAGGACACCGGACATCGCGCATGCGTTGCTCGAACTAAAAAATGTCCACACGGTCGCGCTCCGAGAGGGCGCGATTGCGGGGAGGCACCGCGAGCCGAGGCTGAAGGTCATCGCAGGCGACCCGTCGACGGAGACAGTTCACCGAGAGGGGGGCTGTTGGTTCAAGCTCGATGTCGCGCGGGTGATGTTCTCACCGGGAAATCTTTACGAGCGCGCGAGACTGCCGAAGCTCGTGGAGCCCGGCGAGGTCATCGTCGATTTGTTTGCGGGTATCGGGCAGTTCAGTATCCCCATCGCGAAACACGCGGGGCCGAGCCGGGTTTACGCGGTCGAACTGAACCCCGTCGCTTGCGGTTACCTGCGTGAGAACATCCGGCTGAACCTGGTCGGGCACGTCGTGAAACCATTGCTGGGTGATTGCTCTGCGGTTGCTCCCCGGGGTGTCGCGGATCGGGTGGTGCTTGGCATTCTGCACGTGACGCACCGGTACCTGCCGTTAGCGCTCGAGGTGCTCAAACCCAGCGGGGGCGCTATCCACTACCACGAGAGCGTCCCTTCGGGGCTGCGTTTCGAGCGCCCGATCAAACGGATTTTGGGAGCAGCAGCTGGGCGGGAAGTCGAGATCTTGGGCAAGCGCGTCGTGAAGCGTTATGCCCCAGGCGTCGACCACGTGGTTATTGATGCGAGAGTAGGAAAAATTGAATGCGGAAAATCCGCGCTTTAAATTTTAGATGTCCTATCTGAGACACTTCGATTGGCAAGCTAATTTCTGAACTGATTCATTTAGGACACCTGCTGCCCAAAACTTTTTCACTTGTTGCTGTCGAGTTTGCACGGCGATGGTTTGCAGGAACCGACGATGAAGGAGTCATTCAAATTACATGCAATGGCAGACTACCTATTTGATCGTGGGGTTGGGCGCGCGCTTTTCCCCGACGGTATTCAAGTGGTGAAAAGCAGTGGGCGAATTCGCCAAGTTTGGTTTGAAGGAGAACCATTGTGCGCAATCCGCGCTTCTGATGGCTTCATCGTGCTCAATCGAAAGGGGGCCAAACTCGTACACCAAGCGCTCAAGCCCCCTCGCCTGCGCGTGACGGTGAGCGACGATGCGGCACCATTCGTGGCGCAGGGTAAGACAGTGTTTGCGAAGCACGTCGTGGCGGCGGACCCGGAGATAAGACCAGCCGAGGAGGTGCTCGTCGTGGACTCGCGCGACCGCCTGTTAGCGAGCGGTAAATCCTTATTGACGGGTGAGGAAATGATAGCGTTTAAGGTCGGAAAAGCTGTGGTGGTCAGACGGGGGGTTGGAGGCGAGTAAATGTTCCCTAAGAAGATAGACCGGCGCCAGATGGAGCGGGCGATGCGGCAGATGGGGGTTAAAATGCAGGAGCTCGAGGGCGTCCGAGAGGTCGTGATCAAGCTTGCTGATAAAGAAGTTGTGATTCCGAATGCCCAGGTGACGCGCACCGAGATGGCGGGGCAGCGGAGCTATCAAGTGAGCGGGCAGGAGTTCGAGCGGAAGCCGGAATCTGAGCCGAGCGAGGATGACCTAAAGCTGGTGATGGAGCAGGCAGGGGTCGATCGAGCCGCGGCAATCCAAGCGCTTAAGGAGAGCGGTGGCGACCTGGCGCAGGCAATCCTAAAGCTCAAGGGCGGTTAGCTAAGCCTTGGGCTGAAGATATCTTCGTCACGTCTAGATCGCGGGTCACTTCATTAGAAAATAAAGGATGACTGAGAGGGCAGAGAGGCCGATTAGTAAGGGGGAAGTCACGAAGTAGAAACCATTGCTTCGATAGATGAAGATGAGCCACGAGGGGATGCGCGATAAGTCAATCACCTTCCCTAGGATGGGGAGAAACACGAAGGCAACGCCCACGAGGATCAGGGCAGTGCCGAGCCAAGTCAGCGGGTGCATCTCGTCAACCTAAAGGATTTCGCTTCGCTCAACGTGTCCGCCGCAGTATTTTCGGGTGTAGGTGGCAAGCGCGTTGACCGCGGCCTCTACCCGCTCCCTCCCGATACCGGGGGCATTCCAAATCACGATTAGGACGTTCGAGGTCTTTTGGGTTAACATCGCTGCTTTTGCGTCTCCGAGCGTATAAGCGGCTAACAGCTTTTTGTCGTCGCGCAGCACGACCTCGTCGGGCTTCGGGCTGAGCTTCCGCCCGTCGATTAGCTCGAAGGGTTCGGTCTCAACCGCCAGCGTGGTCAGGGCATCCCCCTTGATCTTCTCGGCGTCGTAGACCCCCGCTGCCACCCAGTGCTCAACCGCTGTGAGCAGGCAGACGTCAACCAAGTTGTTGATGGCGGGGAGTCGATTGTCAAGCGCCCGGCGAAGCAGATATTCCGGCGCGGGGCGGTAGCTCGAGGGGTCCGCGCCCATCGTCTTGAAGAAAGCGCGGTATGCCTTCACCTCGGCTAGGTCTTGCACGTTCAGGGCCCCGTAGTGCGCCTTGAGGTCGCTGAACACCTCGCGCTTTCGCTCGACCAGCCCCTCGACAGTCGGCTCGATGGTCACGCCGCTCACGAGGACGTAACCTACGACGAAGTCGGGGTACTTTTCACGAACTCTCGGGTCAAGCTTCAATATTCAACCTCCATCGTTAGCTGGGGTGGACACCTTAATAACGATTGCTGGCGAATTCGCCGATGGTTAGCATGCACCCCATCCCGCGGGCTTTCTACGAGCGCGGCACTGCTACGGTCGCTAAGGAGCTGCTGGGCAAGATGCTCGTGCACCGCGCGAGCGAAGGCCTCACGAGCGGCAAGATCGTCGAGGTCGAGGCGTACTACGGCAAGGGAGACCCGGCCTCGCGGGCCTCGCGCAAGCGCACACGGCTCAACGAGATGATGTGGTGGCATGGGGGCCTAGCGTTCGTGTATATGGTCCACGCGAATTGGTTGTTCAACGTGACGACCGAGCGCGAAGGGGTTCCCGGAGCGGTGCTGATTCGAGCGCTCGAGCCGGTAACTGGTGTGCAGCTTATGCATATGCGGAGACGGGTTTCGAACGAGCGAGGGCTCACCTCCGGGCCCGGAAGATTAACTCAGGCGATGGGGATAACGCGCGAGCACCACGGACTCGGCCTGACTGACGCACGGAGCGAGATCATCATTGTAAAAGGTAAGGTGGAGCGCTTCGAGGTCGCGAGTTCCCACCGCATCGGCGTTAGCAGGGACCTCAAGCGCGAGTTGAGGTTTTACATTCGGGGCAATCCATTTGTTTCAAGGTGAGGTGATGATTAAAAAGCCCTTGAACTCGGCAAAAAAGGAAGAAGCGCCCATGCCCCTAAATGACATTTGGCATCTATTCCAAAAGAGAGTATTTCCGATTCAATCGACGGAGATACTTTTTAATCAGTACAAAGATAGCGACCCGATCGTTGACTTGCCAAACGCGAATAACATCAGAAAACAGAACCTGAGGAATTACTTGGAAAGTTTCCTCCAAAGACCCCCCATCCTAGTAGTCGGCGAAGCCCCCGGGCCGCGAGGTTGCCGATTCTCAGGAGTACCCTTCACAAGCGAAGCCCAGCTATGCGCCCATGGGTACCTTCATTTTGCGGGTCGTCAGTCCAGTGTTCGTGAATCACCCTACGCAGAGAATACTGCGACAATCTTCTGGAAAGCCCTGGTGCTATACCATCCTAAATTCTTCGTATGGAATTGCGTGCCGTTCCATCCATACAAACAAGGGGAAATACTTTCAATTCGCAGCCCAACAAAGAGGGAGGTGAGTTTTTACTCAGGCATTCTTTTAGAGCTAAAGACATTAGTCAAACCAATTCATATTTTGGCGGTTGGGAGAAAAGCAGAACTTGGATTAAAGCAAATTGGAGTTCGGCCCATTTATGTGAAACATCCCTCTCATGGTGGGGCGAGGGAATTCAGAACACGCTTGGCGAAGGTGTTGGCTAGGATGAAGTGGCAGTCAGAAGGAAGCGGCTAATTGGGGGGGAAGGGGGATCGGAACAAAATTAATTATCCCTTCAAGCCAAAATTTTATTGATGAAGGCTCGAGCCCACGTGCGCATCAGCGGATATGTGACAGGTGTCTTCTTCCGCTACTACACCCGCGAGCTAGCGCAGCAGCTGGGCCTGCGGGGCTGGGTCCGGAACACGCCCGATGACCGGGTCGAGGCGGTGTTCGAGGGGGAAAAAAGGGCAGTAGAGCGCATGCTAGAATTTTGCCACCGCGGCCCCTCGGGGGCAAGGGTCACCGACGTCGAGATCAAATGGGAGCAGCCCAGCGGGGAGTTCTCGGGCTTCGGAGTTCGATACGGGCGGTAACGATGGCGGTTCGATCACTCGCTGAAGTAATGGAGGAGATGCGCCGGCGGTACAAGCGCCACCCCAAGCTCCGCCAGAAGTGGCGCGTGCTGGCGGGGAGCGATGAGCACGGCTTTAGCGACCTCTTTTTCTACGCTCCTGGGCTGGGGGTCTGGCAGGTCAAGGGCGAGTTAAAGAGTCCCCACGAGCTGATCGGCGCGGGCGCGAAGGTTACGGCGAGAAAAATCGACGACGAGATTCGCGAGCTCATGGAACAAGGGGTGCCCATGCCATTCGGGCTGATCTCCCCCCACCCCAAGTTAAAGGACCAGGCAATCATCGCGGCGGGGCTTGGGCGGTACCAGGAGACGACCAAGCGCCTGAAGGAGCACTTCTCGAGCCGCGAGCGCAAGGTCGACGCGGAGCTCAGGCGGAAAATCGAGAAGATGCGGCGCGAGCTGGGCTTGGACACAGCCTATCTCTGACCCTATTCAGAAATAAGCACGTTTAGCATAATTTGTTTGGTTGAGATGTCTGGAAAAACCAACGTGTTCGATACGCTAGCTAGACCGATCCGAAAGCTGCTGGCCGAGCGAGGCTTCACTGAGCCCACCCTGCCGCAGAACGAGGCGATTCCAAAAATTCTCGAGGGCAAAAACGTCCTACTCATCGCCCCCGCTGGGACCGGAAAAACCGAGGCGGCCTTCCTCCCCGTGCTCCACCAGCTCCTTCTCTCCTCCACGCGCGAGCGGGGAATCAAGCTCGTTTACATCACCCCCCTTCGGGCACTCAACCGGGACATGCTTGAGCGGCTCGAGTGGTGGTGCCGCGCCTTAGACCTGCGGATATCGGTTCGCCACGGGGACACCGAGGCACGCGAGCGCCGGGCGCAGGCCCTAATTCCACCCGATGTGTTGATCACGACCCCCGAGACGCTACAAATTTTTTTGATGGGGCGGAGGCTCAGCCAGCACCTGCGGAGCGTGCGGTGGATAATAATTGATGAAGTTCACGAGCTCGCGGACAACAAGCGCGGGGCCCAGCTTTCCATCACGCTCGAGCGCCTACGCAAGCTCCGCGGGAGTGAGTTCCAGCTCATCGGGCTCTCGGCCACGATTGGCTCTCCCCAGGAAGTTGCTCGGTTTCTGGTGGGTGTGGGACGACCGTGCGAGGTCGTCGACGTGAGTGTAGCGCGGGAAATCAAGCTCGATGTTTCTTACCCAACACCGACCAAGCGAGACGAACGGCTTGCGTCGGAGCTCTACACCTACCCTCCGGTCGCCGCCCGTTTGCGCGCGATACGGAAGCTTATCGAGGGTCACGACTCCACGCTAGTTTTCACAAACACCCGCCGGACGGCTGAAATCTTGGCGAGCCGCTTCCGCCTTTGGGACATTCGATTCCCCCTGAGCGTACACCACGGGTCACTTTCTAGCTTCACCCGGCTCCGGGCCGAGCGCGGGCTCAAGGGGGGCGAGCTCAAGGGAATCGTCTGCACCTCATCGATGGAGCTCGGGCTTGACATAGGGCGCATCGACCTCGTCGTCCAGTATAATTCCCCCCGCCAGGTGACCCGCCTGCTCCAGCGCGCGGGTCGCAGCGGCCATCGGATAGGCGAGGTGACCAAGGGGATAATCCTAGTCCAGGACCCCGACGATGCGATTGAGTCAATCGTGATCGCCGCCCGCTCCCACCAACGAGAGCTCGAGCCGGTGGTGGTCCCCGAGAAGCCATTAGACGTGCTCCTCCACGCGCTCGTCTCGATCACAGCGGTTCAACGCAGGGGGAGCGTCGATGAGGCGTTCGAGCTCTTCCGACGCGCTTATCCATTCAGAAATCTCGAGAGGGAGGACCTGCTCAAGGTGCTCGGGTTCGCGCAGAGCTTGGAGCGACGGCTGGTGTGGGTTTCTGAGGATGGGAAAGATTTTGCCCGCCCTCGATCGACGGAGCGGGTGTTCAACTACTATTTTTCGAACCTCTCGATGATCCCCGTGCTCCGGCAGTACCTGGTGATCGATGATGAACGGGGTCAACCAGTCGGGGTCATCGATGAGTCTTTTGTAGCGGAGTATGGCGAGCCCGGGGCGAAGTTCGTGATCGGGGGGGAGCTCTGGCGCATCCTGCAGGTGTTCAAGGACAAGGTCTACGTGAAGCCCGACGAGGACCCGCTCGGGGCGATCCCGACCTGGATAGGTGAGCAAATCCCTGTGCCCTACTCGGTGGCCCAGGAGGTGGGGAAACTCCGGGCGCAGCTCGAGGAGTTCGTGCGTGCGGGCAAAAAGTTCGAGGAGGCGGCCGCGGAGCTCGCCAAGCGCTACGGGGCGGACAAGGGGGTGATGCGGCTCGCGCTCGCCGACGCCCACCGGCAGGTCGAGGCGGCCCTGCCCCTGCCCACGGACCGACGCCTCACGGTGGAAAAAACCAAGGAGATTTGCGTGGTAAACGCCTGCTTTGGGACGCTCGTCAACCGAACGCTCGCCCGACTGCTCGCCTACAAGGCATCGGCCGAGCTCGGGGAGACGACCGCGACCTCCGTAGACTCCTACCGGATCTTGCTCCGCTCTGAAACGCTTGAACCGGAGGGCGTGATCGAGATTCTGCGCGGCGAGCTGAGCGCGGGCCTCCATCGAGATCTCCGGAAGATCATCGAGGAGAGCCGGTTTTTCCGGTGGAGGCTGGCGCAGGTAGCCCGACGGATGGGGGTGCTCGAGCGAGAGGCCGAGCTCACGAGCGCTGTTCTGGACAAGCTCATGCGCGCACTCAAGGGCACCCCGGTATTCGAGGAGACATTCAAGGAGGTCGTGCATAAGGACCTCGATTTGAAGCGCACGCTTGAGGTGCTCGAACGCATCCGCAGGGGTGAAATCGAGCTCATCTCGTTGGGGGAGCGGGCCGAACCCACGCCCGTGTCGAGCTTTGCGTGGCGCCAGCGCTACCTCGCCCTCGAACCCGTGATGCCCGAGCGGCTCAAGTTGCTCGCGATAGCCTCGACTAAAGCGCGGCTGCTGAGCGAGGCCCGTACCTTTGCGTGCACCCAGTGCAAGCGCTACGTGGAGGAGCTCCAACTTCACGAGCTCGACGAGGAGCCGAAGTGTCCTCGATGTAGGTCACCAGATTTGGGAATGGTCGAGAAGCCGGCTGAGGAGGTCCAGCGGGCGATCGAGCTCTTGGAGCGGGGGAGGAAAGGCCCGATTTGGCGGGAGCTGCAGGAGAGCGCGAAGCTCATCGGTTTGTACGGAAAGCTCGCGGCGCTCGCATTGGTTGGTCGGGGGGTCACGCCATCAGCAGTGAGGGAGATTTTGGCTAAGGAACAGAAGTTCTCTAGCAAGTTCCTAGAACTCCTACTTCGGAAGGAGCGAGAGGCGCTGTTCCGACGGTTCAGGTGGGCATAAGAAATGGGAAAATTAGAGCTCGGCTTGTATGACATAAAAAATCGCTTACAAGAGCCGTTGCGCTACTCATTGGGAAAGACTCAGACAGACTTAATCGAGGAGATCTTGGAAGCCTTCCGGGGGAACGACATCGTCTTCCTTAAGGGAGCCGTGGGCAGCGGCAAATCGGTGGTCGGTCTTCGGACAATCCTCGAGTTTGGGAAAGGCGTTGTTTCAGTCCCAACGAAGGTGCTCTCGGACCAGTACGTTGCAAGCTACGAGAAAGAAAAGTATTTTATGAAGGCGGATGGCTCGGCAGCGAAAATAGACATTCTAAAGGGGCGCGCGAACTTTCGCTGCATGTACATGGCGGACAAGGGCTGGAAAATTTCATGTGCTGCTAGCACTCTGCCTTGCAGGAGACCCCTCAACAAGGAGGCCGGGGAGCACAGGATCGATGCCCTGCAGGGTTGCCCTCACTGGGGATTCATCTTCGCGAGCGGTTGGAGGGATTCGATAAAAAATGCCGAGGTAATGCCATACCAAGGGATAAAGGGGAATTGGCTCTGGTGCATGCGGGGTGAGTGTCCGTACTGGAAGCAATTTGGCGCGTATGTTTTTTCCGACGCTATCGTGATGAACTCCGCGAAGTGGGCGGCCGAGCTTAACATCGGGAGATTGCCGGAGGTTCCACTCACGGTTGTCGACGAAGCCGATGGATGGCTGGACTCGCTCGCTGTGAAGGTTTCCCTCACGCAAAAGGTGATGGAACGGGTTCTAGAGAAAATTGAGAGACTCTCCGGTGAACGGGAGGAGCTGGGGGATGAGGGAGAAACGCTGCATGATATGTGGTCGGGCGTCCTCGATGGTAGAGGTGACCCAATAGAGCTGGCGGGCCATCTGGCTGGGCTGCTCGATGAAATGGATGAAACCTCTGGGACTCTTTATTGGAAGCTGAGGTCGGTCTTGGAGCACAAAGATCACGCGGAGTGGGAACATGTGGAGAAGGGGATAGTTTACTTTGTCCCTGATCCAAAAATAGTCCTCCAGCGAATTCTCGAGGCGGTGGGCGGCAAGTGGCTTCTGATGAGCGCGACCGTACAGGGCGAGGATGTTCTAAGGGAAGTATTTGGGATAGAGCCGACTTTTGTGGAAGGCGAGACGAGGTTTCCCGGAAAAATCATTCAGAGGAAGCTGGGGCAGGAGGAAACGGTCAATTACAGGAGGTGGGCCGACGATGGGTTCAGGCGAAGGTATTGGGACCTCCTGTCGAAGATGAGGCGCAGGGCCAAGCTTCCCAGCTTCGTGCCTGTGCACTCACTAAAGTACCTGCCCCCCAAGCTCAGGGAGGACATGCTGAGAAATAGTGTGGATGTTTATGAGCTCGGGAGGGCCCAGTTTTCGACCAAGATGGATCGTGGGGCAGACCTCAAGGGAAGGGGAAGTGTCATCCTCCTGAAATTTCCGTACCCGGAGCGCGGGGATCCTCTGTTGAAGGGGATGGAGCGCCGTCTAGGTCCGAGGGCTTTCTGGGCGTACTACCAAGATATGGCTGAGCGAGAGTTCGTCCAGCAGGTGGGTAGGGTGCTCCGTTCACCTAGTGATGTGGTCGAGTTCTGGAGTCCTGATGAGACGTGCCACAGAAAGCTGAAAACGGTGTGGAAAGGAGTGGTTGAATCTTGATTTGTCGGTTGAGCTATCTTTTTCTTTTTCTTCCTTTTCTTCCTATCTTTCTCTTCCGGGTGCGGCCAGTTTTCATTGCCCAGGGAACCCACATCGCGACCTCGGTCACGACCACAACGAGGAGTGATACGAGTATGATCGCCAAGTTCCGGTAAATGCTAAAGTCTTCCGCGTAAAATACCAAAAACAATATGAAGAAAATCAGCCAGCCACAGCCCACCACAGTTGAAACTGCAGTCCTTAAGGCCAAGCCAGGCCGCTTCTTCCGA
>JAUWBP010000061.1 GCA_030601665.1 Hadesarchaea archaeon
CCTTTTCATCAGCTCCGCCTCGCCCATCTCATCGTCCACATCGAGGGCAATTTTCGTTGGATTAACGTAAGTGAGTTCGTGCCTGTACATCACAAATTCTCCCCCCAGCGTTATCTTCCTGCTACTATTTCCGAACTCCACCTCCTTCACAGGGGGGCTCAGCATTTTCTTTAATTCCAAGTAGTTCTTTCTATATTTCTCTTCTAGGAGCGGATGGCACTTCTCAAGCCTCGTCTCCATGTTGACGAGCCCTACGGCAAAGGCCATACAATTCTCGACCCCGCACTCCTTGCAGTTGGTCTTTGGGAGCAGCCCATAGACCTTGATCGGACTAATAGCTTTCCAAGGCATCTCAACCACCTAATTTCGCTGAAGTCCAGTCAGGGATTTTTTTTCCTGTTCCACTTCCAAGCAGATAACCCACGATTTCCTTTGCCGCGTCCATGGACGTCGGATGGAGCATCATGAGGTAGTCCGCGCCGGCCAGGAGCATGGACAGAGCGGTCATCGTCTCCCACAAAGGCCCCCTGAGTTCCCTCGGCCCCCAGCTGGGGTCCATCTCAAGCCAAGCCTCCCTAGCCGCCCAAGCATTTGATGCCCCGGAAACTATCGGGTGCTGGAGCTCCTGATCGCCCATCAGGGCCGCTAGCCTAGCTCTCTCCGCGATGGTGAACCCGTACTCCAACCCGTAACCTATCCCCGCGCAGTTCGTGTCCATTATAATTTGATCCTTGGGCAGGTAATCGTAGAGCCTCCTGTTGAGCTCCCTGGCCTTGCCCAAATCCATTTGGGTGAAGGCTATGGCCACGTGCCCATGTTCTTTGATGGGTTTGGTCGCCCTTTCGAGGTCCATGTCCAGGTTGACTGAGTTTATCAGGAGTCTCTCGCCCTCACCAGCCTCGGCCACCTTCTCGAAGACCTCAACGTCTTTAACCGGGTCCCCAGAACCACCAACGCAGAGCGGGACCTTTGCGGCCTGAAGGACCTCCTCGACGAGCTTCGCTGCATCCTGTGGGGAGGTGTTTTTGATGCTAGGGTCCGTGCTGATTAAATGGAGGTTGATCATCTCCGCGCCATATTTTTCGACGCACCTCTTGGCCCACTCCGGGGGATCCTCCATGACATCCTTAAAATGGGACTTGACTGCTCGAGGGAGGGAGATTTTCATGTCAAACACATCCATGGCCATCACTGGGGGATGCGGCATTGGATCCTTGAAAGTGTAAAACGCCGGCACGGTTTCGCCCCCGATAACGTGGCTCCTGTCCCTAGTCCCGCCATCGCCCGCCACGGCCCCGAGCTTAACTTCGATGACCTTTCCGACAAACTCCATTTTTGGCGGGGTGAATTCGACCTTGGCCAGCTCGGTCGGTTTTACCTTGGGGAGAACCCTTCTGAGGGTCGGGAGAATCCCTATTTCAAGTTCCTCGACATCTATCGTGACATCCTCCAGCTCGATTTCCCCGTACTCTAGCAGTTTCTTCATTAAACTATCGCCGAGTTTTTTGACGGGATTGCCTTTGTCATTCGTCATTTTCTGGTCCCCAAAAAGTACCTTGTCACCCGGCTATTTTCAAGTTTTTGGCCCCAGTTTAAATCACAACATTGATATCGCGGTGGAACGACCTTTGGCGGCAAGATCCTGTGGGCAGGATCAGATCAGATCACTCTTTTTTCTTTCTCCTTCGGATTATGACTTTTTCAGCGTGAATTTTCGCGTTTTTGAGCACGATGGTGAAACCGCTGGCCGTTGGTATGGCGACTTCCGCGGCCGGTCCAGCGGGGACAGGTTCGGCGGCTTCGGCTGGCACAGCGGCCTCAACTGGTGCGGCTTTCCAACGCTCGATAACTGGGTGGTCACGGGCCTCGAGGAACTTCCTCAGATCATCGATGGTCCCTGTGTCCTTCTCGGTAGCGATCTTATCCGCGACTTCTTTTGGGATGAAGTCTTTTACCCTCTCTTTCAAATCGGCGGGCATCCAAACCACCCTGCTCCAACCGCCGTCCACTTGGAGGAACTTGGGGGACCTCAGATACTCGATCGATATGCCGTGAAAGCCATCGACTTGCCGCCCCCCAGCGGTGGAATCCGCCATCGCCGGAAACCTCAGCCCATTGATGGCGGCCTCCTTGAAATCCCGATGAACTAGCCCCAACCCATCGACCTCCGGGATGTAGAACGTCACCCCCTCAAAACAGCCGCAGGAGGTGTGGGGGAAGCCGAACACTGTGTAAAGCTGCACCCGCGTGATCTCCCCCAGCGTCTTCTCCTTTATGACCTTGTTCGCGTTATCATACTCGCCCGCTATCTCATCTATGACCTTCCCCTTTTTGATCTCGAAGAGCGAGCCCTTGGGGTCTGCTATGGACGATGCCCTCCCATCAAACCAATTTAACGCACCGCAATTTCCTGGACGCTGGGGCGTTATTATACAGAGGTGAGTTGGGGCAAAGGATTGGCAGAGCTTACACCCGTAGAAGGCGTCGACATCCTCATCCTTCAGGCCGCGGGCTCTCGTATCGCGAGCATCATAGACTTTTGTGGTCTCGGAGTGCATCTCCTCCACTTTGGTTGGATCTGTGATGAAAGTGATTTGGATCTTCTCGATGATGGGCAATTCGCTCTTATACAAACGCTTCAGCACCTCTCCGATGTGTTTTAGGGTCAAACCTTTTTCGACGGATTTTTTGCTCACTCGAAGCCAAATATCATAGCGCTGGTTTAGGTGCATGAACCCCTCGATATAGTTGGAGAAATAGTGGATGCGTCGCTCGAAAACACCTTCCATCTCTTCCTCAAGTTTTTTCCCAGCGGCTTCGATGTAAATGCCGAATGGATTTGAACTTCTTTCTTTCAGATTTTGGATTTCTTGACCAACCACGGTGATTTTACCGTCCTCAATCTCGTCCAGCCTTTTGACCCTGAGGAGCTCGAATTTGTGTTTTACCTTGGGGCCACCGAGTTCTGCATACATGTCCGGCTTCCGTATCCTTTCCCCCTCGTAAACCAACCCCACGTCTACCGGAATGTCGGCAAACATCCCTTTCTTCGCTGGGCGTGGAGAAACGACGGCCTCCGCGCAGGTCTCCGCGGTTACTTCATCCTTCACTTGCTACACCCCTTACGATTTCCTCCATCTTTTGGTGCCATGCCTTGACTTTCAGGTTTGGGAATGAGAAATTAGAATGGGGATGGTAAAATCTGTCCAAGGATATTGTCCTGATATGGGGGGCGAGGTGCTTGAGTCCGGAAAGTATCGTCCATTGTATGATATAGGGCACTCCGAGGAAAAGCGCGATGTCGTGTCTATCCCCTGTCGATAAACTCCACTCCGGATCGGCGAGCCTGCTTCCGATGTCCATCGCCGACATCCACGCAGCCGGCTGAAATCCCCTCTTTAAGAA
Source organism: Hadesarchaea archaeon (assembly GCA_030601665.1). Lineage (GTDB taxonomy): Archaea > Hadarchaeota > Hadarchaeia > Hadarchaeales > Hadarchaeaceae > DG-33. The sequence goes on from JAUWBP010000061.1 coordinate 3,406, forward strand.
CTCACCCACAGTTTGTGCCGTGGCGACGATCGGAATTTTTCCTTTTTTTGAGATCTCCAGGGCGTATTCAATCGACTCTTTTCCATCTCCCTCAGTCACGACCGACTCATGCCCGACGATGAGGATCGGATTTTTTGCCCTCTTTATGATGTTGATGGCCTGTTTTGATTCTTTAATCACCGAAGCCTTCACGGTCGCGGCGATTTCGGCCCTCTGCCAAGGTTCCGCCATGTCTACCCCTTCTTCACCCTGACGAGCCTAGGCAGCAGGGTGGGATCCGGGATCTCCCTCTCCTCCCAGCCCTTCTGCTCTAGGAACTCCGTAACCTCGTCTTTCATCGTGATCGGGATGTCCGAGGTCGAGCGGACAAAAAGGTGAATATCATCGGGCAGCGTTCCATAGAACTTTCGGTGCAGGTCTATGTAATTCGTGAGCTTTATCGACCTGCCCTTCTGGGTATCGCTGGGCCTCATGCAGAGCTTGGGGATCATCACCATCGCCTCATCCTTGGTCTCGGCGACGCAAAAGAGGTGTTCGGGTGTGGGGCCAACGTAAACCTGCTTTCCGGTTCGAGCGTCAATCACATACCAGTCTTCGGCGCGGTTCTTCCTGCCAAGAAGCACGCGCCTGTACTTGGCCCCATGGGGCCCGAATATCACGGGCACACCGAGCCTCCAGAATCCAGCAGCGATGGCGAAGGCCTTCTGGGAATATCCACCCCAAACAACGCCAACAGCCCCGACGCGGTTATGGATATAATCAGCGATCTCCTCGTAATTTGAGCGAAGCTTGCGCTTGGCGAAAATACTGGCGATCTTGATCGCTGCCCCCGAGATGTGAGAATTCGCGACACAGGAACCGACATTGACGAGCCCTCCGGCCTCGAAGACTCCAGAGTATTTTTCGTAAGGTCCAGTTCCACCCTCATCCCGGTTGAGCGCGATGGCCATCGCAGCGCACCCCGATGTGGTCGAGATGTAACGGCGTTTGGCGAACTCGTTGACCATCTCCCCGACCGCTTTCCAACTATCTCGGTAGTTCGAACATCCAACGAACGCAATTATCCCTGGGATTTCACCGACCACGATCGGATATCCGACGCGTCTGATTTCGATATCTTGGATCGCCCCTCTACCCACTCTCATTTTACTTTTCTCTTTGGCGATTTTCAGTTTGGACGCTCCGAGGATGTAAGTGAATGGTGTTAGGGTGGGGCAGGCCATCTCGCAGCGTCCACAACCTATACACGAATCATAGAGTTCGACGAGTTTTTGGAGGTCCCCCTTACCTGCGGCTTCTAAAGCCTCCGGTATTGGCAGGTCATTAGGGCAAGCTCGTCTACAGAGATCGCACAGCGTACACTTCTTCGATGCCTCGATTATTTCTTTATCACTTGGAATCGTTTTGAATTTTTTCCGCTTTGGCGCGATTTCCATTGCTAGTTTTACCGCCACCTCTCCAGTTTTATCAGTGTCTGAGATAAAAGCCCCAGGCCACCTACCCTCAACAATACCATTCACAATCTCATCCACGGGGGCCTGGGTGAGGTTCGACAGGCCCTGAATGTTTTGTGACGAGGTGGTGATAAGCGGCGCTTTGATTTTCTGCGCTTCCACCAAAGTGTCAGTCCGGATACACTGCATGTCAATAACTATGACGTCGGGAATGCCGCTCCGAATGAATCTCAGTTGCCAGGACATCGGCCCGACTATCTTGATTTTCGAGTGATGTCTTGAGGCGTCGTGAGCCGTACAGCACAGTCCGCAGAGCTCGACTTTGTCCTCGAGTCCCTCTTTTTTCAGGCGATTGGTTATCTCAATGGCGGAGGGAGCGTTGTGGCCGATCACCAAGATGACGGGTTTTGAGGAGTCGACAGAGCCCATGCCAATCTCCGCGAGCGGAGCTTGTGGGTCGGCTTTCGGGAAGTTGTATGTAGAGATCTGAGCGGTGTCAGCGATTTCTTGTGCCACGTGGTCAATCATGCCGGCGTGGAAAATCTTGGACTCGTAGTCTAGATTATCCCCTTCCTGTCCAATGTGGGTGGAAGCAAGCAGCTGAACTATTTGAGACTCACAGTACTCCAAAGCGTGTTCGAGGTCACCTAGCTTGGTTGGCTTGATGCCGGTGACCAGTCGTATGTTGGGCGCCTCGAGCTCTACATTTACCCCCCCGACATCGATGGGGTGGTCCCGCCCGTATTTCTCTGTCAGAAGGTCGACTAGGTCCCTCGCGTGGGTGCAGTGGGCTGCGGTCCCGATGGAGGCGGTGATCACGTCGAAGCGGGATTGCTGGGTGGCTATGTCGATCCCGCAGGCCCCTCGCTTACCTTTGCTCAGGTCGCACTTCCCCATCGTGCAGAGGCAGCAGAGGTCGCAGAA
>JAUWBP010000033.1 GCA_030601665.1 Hadesarchaea archaeon
GAAAATGCCACAAACACCAAAAGCGAGAGATGAGTCGATCGCCATTTGAGTTTAAATGCGTACCCAATGTCCCTGCGCATTAACCTAAAATCCCTCCCCAGCGCCCGCAGTCCCCCAAACAAAAGAAAGAACACGGAGATATAGAGAAGAGCTATCGCCGCTAGGAAAGCCACGGCGAGCGGGGGGCTTGAGTAAAATACCGACATCATCGAAGGAGAGATGTATACCTCAATGGGCCCCGCCAAAAATATCAGAAATGCCCCGAACCCAACGAGGATTATGAAGTCCGCCAAGAACCCTTTGGCATTGACCCTATACTTCCGAAGTTCCTTTCGCTCCTTCCTCGAAAGCCCCCACGACCACGTTTTTTCGTTTTTCCCCGTCATGAATGCCATATGATCTACACCCTTCCAAAAATTCCAAGCGGCGCGTAGGGTAGCCCCCGCGATGATAAAAGCTCCGGTTAACTCGAGCACCCCATGCACAAAAATACCAGCTAAAAATGCTAGAGCCGCATTTCCATCTGCTCCCCCATCATGATACCAGTAGGAGGTAGCGACACCGACCGAATAACCGTTGAACGCAGACGAGTGGAAGCTGAGGTAGGATGGAGTCATAACAACGTATAGGCCAGCGAGTCTCAAATTGTGTGACCAGTAGTACTTCGTCCGCTCCCACTCGTCCATCGCTACGACCTCGCCGATCGAATTCTCATATTCCTGTGCATTTGGCTTCTGTAGAAACTCGGATGAATCATACGCCAGGATAAAGTAGCCCACGCTGAACATCATCGCGAGGAAACCAACTAAGATGACGAAGCTAATCGCGGACGAGTTCCGCCGGAAAGCATTAAATGTTTTTCTCGCTATGTCCACAGGCTCACCCGAACGGAAGCATCCCGTAACTAGGTTATTTATAAATCTCCTCAGGTTTGAACTTCCGCTTCATGACTCGCACGAGCTGGCCCCGCTTGAGCTTGCGGTAAAAGCAGGAGTGGTAGCCCTCGTGGCACGCCGCACCCACTTGCTTGACATCGAAAACTAAGGCATCGCCGTCGCAGTCAACCCACACATTACGAACTCGCTGGAAATGTTTTGATTGCTCACCTTTCAGCCATAGTTTGCGTCGTGATCGGCTCCAGTAGTGCATCATGCCCGTCGTCAGGGTCTTCAACACTGCTTGCTTGGTCTGGTGGGCTACCATGAGCACTTGTTTTGTTCGAAAATCTCGCGTCACAGCTGTAACAAATCCGTTCCTAAACCTGAGGACTTTTACAATCGCTCGCGCCCTAGCTAGAGTTAATTTCAAATCGATCACCGCCGCCTTCGCCTGAGCTCTTCCATGACCTCATCTAGCCGCACGCCCTTCGCTGCAAGAATCACCATCAAGTGAAATACCACATCGGCTGCCTCGTGTATTATCTTTGCTTTTTCATCACCCTTTGCTGCAACGCTGAGTTCACCGGCCTCCTCCCCGAACTTTCTGATCACCTCGGCCTCGCCCTTCGCCAGCAAGCCTGACACGTAGGAGGCTTGCCTCGGGCTGTCCCGACGGTCCTCGATCACGGCGAAAACCTCATCCAAAATCTCGGTTTCCATTTTCATCTCTCCTTCAACCTTTTCTTGATGCTTTGAGCGTGCCCAGGGAGGCCCTCGGCCTTGGCTAGCCTCTCAGCAGTAGCCGCTACGCGCTTCAAACCCCGTTCAGTCAAAGCCTGCAAGGTCGGCAGCCTGACAAAATCGAGCACAGAGAGCCCAGAACGTCTTCTAGCTACGCCGCCGGTTGGCAGGATGTGATTGGGTCCCACCGCAAAATCGCCCGCTGCCACCGGCGAGTAAGGCCCGATGAAAATTGCACCCGCGTTTCTCACCCGCTTCAAGACCTGCGTTGGGCGCTTTACCATTAGCTCGAGGTGCTCAGGGGCATAGTCGTTCGCGAACTCTATCGCCTGCTCAAGGTTTGCCGTCAATACTACTCGCCCATACTTGCTGAGGGCTCGCCGCGCGATCGCTACCCGCGGGTTTTCTTCGAGCATTTTTTCGAGGGACTCGCAAACCTCGGACGCAAGCTCCGAAGATGTCGTCACGAGTACAGCTGCTGCCGCTGGGTCGTGCTCAGCCTGTGCCAGCATGTCCGCCGCGATGTATGCTGAGTTAGCCGAAGCATCCGCGATGATCAAAACCTCGCTTGGGCCTGCGGCAAAATCTACGTCGACGTTTGGCGCGACCACTTGCTTAGCGGCCACCACATAGACGTTTCCTGGCCCGACTATCTTATCGACCTTTGGGATCGTCGGGGTGCCATATGCCATCGCCGCTATCGCCTGAGCGCCGCCGACTTTGAAGACCGCATCGATGCCCGCCACATCAGCGGCCACCAGCATGACTCCGTTGACCCCCCCGTCTTTCTTGGGAGGGGTACATGCGATTATTTGCCCGACCCCGGCAATTCGCGCTGGGATTGCACCCATGAGCGCGCTCGAAGGGTAGCTCGCCGATCCACCTGGGATATAAATGCCCACTCTCGCCAAGGGACGCACGAGTTGCCCGACCATAATGCCTGGCTGGAGTTCCGTTGACCACTCACGTGGGAGCTGCCTGCGGTGAAATTTTTCGATAGCCGCCGCAGCACGCTTAATCGCTTTTACCGTCTCCACATCGACCTGCTTGTAAGCGGCATCGATCTCTCGCTCGCTAACGCGAAGCTGTTTTCGATCAAGCCTGGCGCCGTCGAGGCTCCTCGTGTACTCAAGCAGGGCATCATCTCCCCGCTCCCGCACGTCGGCCACGATTTTGGCCACTTTGGGCATGGCCGATGAGACATCAAGTTCAGAGCGTCGGAGTAGTTTTTCATGTTCCGCCTGCGAGCACTTCCAAAGGCGAACGACCTTCAACATTACAATCCCCCAGTTATAGCCTCACAGCCACGCCGCGCTCTCGTAGGTAGCGCTTGACCTCTTCGACCGTGTAGGTGCCGAAGTGAAAGATGCTTGCAGCTAGCGCGGCATCCGCCTTGCCATCGGTCAAAACCTCATAGATGTGCTCAAGATTGCCAGCTCCCCCTGAGGCGATAATTGGTATGCCCACTGCCTCGGCGATCGCGCGCATTCCTTCAATGTCGTAACCCTCTTGCGTGCCATCGGTGTGCACACCAGTGTAAAGGATTTCACCGGCGCCCAGCGATTCGACTCGCTTTGCCCAATCTATCATGTCAATTCCAGTGGGTTTCATCCCGCCGGAGACGCACACCTCCCACTTTCCCTTTCCCATGACCTTTCCATCGATGGCGCTCACCACCCTATCCCTACCGAACTCGAGATAGAGTTCCCGCAGGAGCTCTGGCTTTCTAACTGCGGCAGTGTTCACCGAGACCTTGCTGGCCCCGGCATCTAGAATAGCCCTAGCATCCTCAACGCTCCGCACGCCTCCACCGACGGCTAGCGGAATTGAAATCACACTTGCTACCTCTCGAACAACCTTGAGCAATGTCGGTTTGTTCTCAGGGGTTGCCGCGATATCGAGAAGCACCAGCTCGTCCGCCCCATCCTTCTCGTAGCGCTTGGCGAACTCCGCTGGTGGACCGACTTCTTTCACGTCTCTGAAGCACACGCCCTTGACAAGTTTACCGTGTTTCGTGTCGAGGCAGGGAATTATCCGCTTGTACAATTACAGTACCCCCTTGGTGCTCGGCACGCTGCGCCTCCGGGGCGCTTTGCTCGTCGCTCGGGCTAACGCTACCCCCAGCGCCTTGAAGACCGCCTCTGCCTTGTGGTGGTCGTTCTTGCCGCGAAGCACTTTCACGTGCAGGTTGAACCTTCCATTCGTGGCGAGCGTCTCGAGCAGGTGCACGATCATATCGCTGCTCAAATCGTCCAGCTTTCGCTTCGTGAAATTTGCCTCGATGTCCGGGTAAGCTCGCCCGCTGAGATCAACCGCGGCGAGCACTAATGCGTCGTCCATTGGCACCACCGCGTCGCCCATGCGCTGGATTCCCGCCTTTTTGCCTAGGGCTCGCTCGATGGCCTCACCCAAAGCGATCATGGAATCCTCGGCGATGTGGTGCTCGAAGTCGCCACGCGCGCGGAGCTCGAGGTCGAAGCAGCCGTGCTTGGCAAAACTCGCGAGCAGGTGGTCGAGGAATTTTATCTTAGTGTTAACTCTCGTCCTGCCCGAACCATCCAAGTTTATCCTAACCTCAACCGCCGTTTCCTTCGTCTTCCGCCTGACTTTGCCAACCCTCACCGGCTCACCTCCATCGCTTGCCTTAAAGTGAACTTGCCATAATATAACGCCATCCCGACCACCAAGCCTGCTGCCCCAGCTTCTCGCGTGATGCGCACGTCGTCGAGCGATCCAACGCCACCCGATGCGAAGACCGGGATTTTGACCGCCCCTACGAGTTCCCTTATTTCTCGCGCAGCTACACCTCGCATGCTTCCCTCGACGTCGACGCTCGTGAAGAGCAGCGACCCCACGCCCATGCGCTCGAATTCCCGTGCCAACTCCAGTACTGATTTTTCCGTCTGCTTTTGCCAGCCCTCGATCGATACCTTGCCCGAACGCGCATCGAGGGCCACCATGATGTGATCGCCGCCCGCGAGCTCGACTAGGCGCTTCACCAGCTCCGGTTCCCTCACCGCGGCTGTACCCAAGATAACACGGCTCGCTCCTGTGCCGAGGAACTCACATGCACGTTCGAGCGTTCGAATTCCGCCCCCCACTTCAATTCCAACCCGAACGTTCGCGAGCACCTCAGCCACGCGCGCAAAGTTGTCACCCGTGCCCATCGCAGCATCGAGGTCGATCACATGCAGGTAGGTCGCTCCTTGGGTTACCCAGCGCTGTGCTAGCTCGACGGGCTCGCCGTAAACCCGCTCGGTCTCGGGTTTTCCTCCTACTAATTGAACGCATCGTCCGCGCATGATGTCAACGCTAGGGATTACCAGCAACTTCACACCCCTGTGAAATTTTGTTGGAGTTCACACGTGTGCACCATTCGATCATCGACTTCACACCCCTGTGAAGTTTATGGCAGCACCCGCTCGATGGGCACCACGAGGATATCGCGTGCTCCCGCTTGCTTCGCCCGTCGCACGACCTCATCGACACGCTCGGTCTTGACGACGACCTGCACCGCAAGCATGGGCTCGGCAGCTTCAACCTTAGAAACTGTGGGTCCAGCCATTCCAGGCATTATCCGCATTATCTCTGGCAACTTAGCTTCAGGCACGTTCATAAGTACGAGCTTTCGACCCCTCGCCTGGACCACGCTTTTCATAGCCGTAACGATGCTCTCTATCTTCGACTTTTTCTCCCGCAGGCTTCGAGGGTTCGTGATTAGCCTGGCCGAGCTTTCGAGGATCGTGTCCACAATCTCCAACCCGTGCGTGCGCAAAGTTGTGCCCGTGCTCGTTACGTCCACGATAAGGTCAGCAACTCCCATCAGGGGGGTTATCTCAGCTGCCCCTGTGACGCGCACAATTTCGACCTCAACGCCCTTTTCCAGGAAGTAACGTTTTGCGAGTCCCGGGAATTCGGTTGCGACCCTCATGCCCGGCTTCACGTCCTCGCTCTTTTTTATACCCGACTTCTCTTGGGTTGCAACTATTATCCGGGCGAGGCCATAGCCAAGGTCCAGGAGCTCAACCACATCGCTCCCGCTCTCCTCTACCAAATCGTGACCCGTGACTCCGAGGTCCACCGCTCCCTTTGCCACGAGGTCCGGTATGTCTTGAGCTCGAACGAACACGAGCTCCACCTCAGGGTCCCGGGTGCGCGCGAAGAGCTGGCGAGCCTCTCTGTTAACGACTCCTATGCTCGAGTTCTCAAGCAAGCGGACTGTTGGCTCCTCCAAGTGTCCTTTTGGAACAGCAATTTTCACCATTATCTAACCACCTCCTTCAACTTCTCTATAGTTTTCACGAGCCGCTCGTTCTGTTGCGGTGTGCCTACAGTTATCCGAACGTAATTCGAGCCCGCACCGCGAAAATTCGAGAGATTTCGCACGAAAATTTTGCGCTTGGCGAGGAAGTCGCATATTTCGGACGCATCCAGCCCAAGCGACTCGACATCGACCATCAAAAAATTCGCATCAGATGGCAAGACCAGAAAACCGAGCTTAGCGAGTTCACGGCGCATGTACTTTCTTTCCTGCTTCACCTTCGCCACAACCCCGCGCATATATCGCTTGTCCCGCATGGCTGCGAACGCTGCGGCTTGGGCTAAGCGGTTGACGTTAAATGGCGCGCGGATTCCCTCAAGTGCCCCGATTAACTTGGGGTTGCCCACCGCGTAGCCGACCCTTAAACCCGCGAGCCCGAAAGCTTTCGAGAACGTGCGGAGCACCAGCAGGTTCCCCGTCTTGGTCGCGAGCTTCGCCACCGAGTAACCCGCGAACTCGGCGTATGCCTCGTCGACGATGATTAGCCTTCCGCTCGCCAGCAGCCCCCTCAGGTCTCTTAAACTCATGCCGTTGCCGGTCGGGTTGTTTGGCCTACCCATAAACACCAATTTTGTCCCCTTGAGGGCGCGCTTGAGTTCAGTCACGCGCCACTCGAAGTTCGGTAGCTTGAAGAACTTGGGTACTCCCCCGTTGACCCTGCACGCGAGCTCGTACATCGCAAAAGTCGGCAAAGGGATGAGTGCACGCTCGTTTGGGTTGAGAAAAGCTTTGCACGCGAGATCCACAAGTTCGTCAGAGCCGTTCCCGATTGCCACGCAGTTAGCCTCGACGCCGATGTAATTACCTATCGCCTGCTTGAGTTCCGTGGCTCTAGGGTCGGGGTATGAACCAGCGCGAGCCGTCTCCCGCTTGAGCGCTCGAAGCACGCGCGGCGATGGACCGTAGGGACTCTCATTGGAGGCGAGATTGATAGCCCCCGCTGCCCTGATATCATATTCACGAGCAAGCGGATACGAAACCCGCGACCTCAGCATCTCCCTAACGCGTTTTGAGATCATCTTTTACCCCCTAAGGTCATTTGCTGGCGGGGCGCTTCCAAGTGTAGTTCTGCTCGAATGTCAGCTCGCTGGGTACCCCCAAGCGCTCGAGCACCCCTTGGGCCTCCTCCAAGCTGCGGGTGGGCACCAGCTCCTTCGCCACCCCGTTTATCCGGTCGAATACCACCTGAGGGTCGAAGTAGAGCGTCATCGCTGACATAGGGGTCAGCAGGATCTTGCGACTGCCTTCGCGAATTTTGATTTCCCCTTGAAGCCCCCGGGCTGCCTTGACCGCCAACGCGCTTGATTCAGTTTTGGTATTGGGGATTACCTCATCGAGCACCTTCAAATCTTCGGGGGTCAGGCCCCTGGCGCCTAAAAAACCACCATACCCCGCGATTTTCGCGACCTGCTGGTTGAACTCCTCGAAGCTGAGCTCGCCGTCAGTGCAGCAACCCAGCACCCCCAGCAGCGAGGGCACCTTTAGGTTGACCATCGCGGCGAGCACCATACTATCCGCCAATAAACTTTTAACGCCCTCCTCCGAACCCTCGGCCAGGACATCGCCCCCCACGTCGACTCCCACGAACAAATCTATCCCCAGCTGCTCGATCGTTTCGTTAAGGCCATCGATTACCCCTTGCACCCCTCGGTTGAGGTCCACGAGCACGGTCTCCTCGCCCAGCACCTCGGCCACGGCCGACTCGGTGAAGCGGATGCCCTTGGTCGTTCGCGTTCGGGCGTTCGCGAGCCCGACCGTCGCTGAGAGCCGCTTGATCTCGACTATTTCTTCCATCTTGCGGGGCCCCGGTTCAGGATCATTTACGTAGCGCTCCCAAGTCAGGCCCCCAAGCAAGGTGCGAAGGCCGAGTTGCTGCAGGTAGCGGTAGGTCGGCAGCGCGCCAACGACATCGCCTCCCCCGCCTATGCCCAAGACTAACGCATAACTGGATTCCTTCGCCAACGCTTCGAGCGATTTCCTCATGGAGATTCCCTGCGTAAATTGGCTATTTTGTATATAAAGTTTACTATTTTTAGCCAAAAGGAAATATTATATCTAGAAAAGAGAAAAATATAAATACTATCCACAAAGATAACGATATCAGAGGACGTTAAGGGTCTGGGAGTGGAAATTATGGAACTTGACGAGGTAGATAAAAAATTGCTTGGCCTGCTACAGGGCGATTCGAAGGTGTCCTATGTAAGGCTGGCCAAGCAATTGGGCGTGAGCTCCTCGGGCATCCACAAGCGCGTCAAAAGACTTACCGATGCAGGCGTGATTCAAAGATTCGTCGCGGTGGTCGACCCTCAAATCATAGGGAAAAAACTAAAGGCGTTCATAGGCATCTCCACCCTTCCTGGCGGCTGCAAAGAAGTGATAGCCCAGCTAAGCCGACGCCCTGAGGTTCTCGAGATTCACGAGGTTGCCGGCGAACACGACCTGTTCGTGAAGCTCCTCACCGACGACACGCTGAAGCTGAACAAACTCCTGCACGAGATGGACAGGATTCAAGGCGTAAGCAGCTCCCGAACCTTGATCGTGCTCAAGACCGAAAAGGAGACAAGCGCCGTGAAATTCTAGTAATTCTACTGTCAAAGACCATTAAAGAGACTACTAATTAATAGGCTGTTTTGACCGCTCACCAGGTCGGAGCGGCTTTCCTACCCCTCATGAGTACAAAGGCGACAACCACCACGACCATCACGACTACCACAACGATTGCTATCAAGATCATCGGCAACCCCTCTTCCATTTTCGCGCGCGCCGTGGAGGTATCGCTGTTGACCCCCCCATAGTCGGTCCCGGACGCCGTAACAGTTATCGTCGTAGAGTCGCCGTCGGCCGCGTCGTCAGGGATGGTGACGGTTGCCGTGGCGGTGCCTGAATCCCCCGCGGCGAGCGTGAGCGTTGAGGGCGAAATGCTAGGCGACCAGCCGGTGTCCGTGACCTGTAAGGTGAAGGTGTCCGAGCTTGTTCCCTCATTCTTGACGGTCACGGTATAGGTGACATCATCGCCCGGCGCACCAT
>JAUWBP010000084.1 GCA_030601665.1 Hadesarchaea archaeon
CACGACGTCGACGACTGCGTCACTCCCTCCAGAGATCGCGTCGACGTGGTATGCCTGCAGACGAATATTTGACATACCTTCAACGACCTTGCGGATAGCGTTCATCGCTGCGTCCACTGGTCCCACACCTAGTCCCGACTCTACCACTTCCTTATCGCCGAACTTAACTCGAACGGAAGATGTTGAAGTGACGCGGTTGCCGCTGACTACCGTGAGCTCTTCCAGCTTGACAATCCTCTCCAGCTCGCGCCCCATTACCGCATCGACGATCGCGCGCAGCTCAGTATCGGTGACCAGCTTGCCTCGATCACCCAATTGTTTGACCTGCCCGAAGATCTCTTGGACCTGTTCCTTCGTGGGCTTTAGGCCCATTCGCTTGAGTTCGTTTTCAATGGCATGAGAGCCGACGTGCTTTCCGAAGACAAGTTTTCGGTGATGCCCCACCACTTCGGGCGAGATGGGCTCGTAGGTTGGTGGATAGGTGAGCACCCCGTGGGTGTGGATGCCCGCTTCGTGTGCGAAGGCGTTTTCGCCGACCACGGCTTTCGTCGGTGATACCGGTAGCCCCGTGTGGCGCTCCACGAGCTTCGAGATGTCGTAAAGCTTGTTCAGCTTGACCCCAGTTTTGATTCCATGAAAGTGCGCGAGCGCGAGCACAACCTCTTCAAGCGCGGCGTTCCCTCCACGTTCGCCCAAACCGTTGACGCTCACATGAACCTCCTGGGCCCCAGCTTGGATCGCGGCGAGCGTGTTCGCCGTCGCCATGCCGAAATCGTCGTGGCAGTGGGCAGCGACGGGCACTTTCACGATTTTCGTGAGTTCGGAGAAAAGTTTACTCGCCTTCTCAGGGGTAAGCACCCCAACGGTATCACAGGCACAAACGCGCTGCGCGCCCTCCTTGACAGCAGCTGAGAGGAGCTTGCGAAGGAAGGTGGGGTCGGTTCGGGTAGCGTCCTCAGCGGAGAATTCCACTACCAGCCCATGGTCGAGGGCATAGCGTGCAGCGTCGAGAGAAATTTGCTTTATCTCTTGTCTGCTTTTTTTCAGCTTGTGCTTTAGGTGGATGTCAGATGTGGGGACGACGAGGTGCACGCTGTTGACGTTGCATGCAAGTGCGGCATCCACATCGCTTCGAAGTGCCCTGACGAAGCTACATATCTCCGCGTCCAAACCTGCCTTTGAGATTAGCGTTATCGCCTTGCGTTCGCCCTCTGAGGTTACCGCTGCCCCTGCTTCGATGATGTCAACGCCAAGGTCATCCAGGGCTCTAGCTACTTCGAGTTTTTGTTCGGGGGCCAAAGCTACACCAGGGGTTTGCTCCCCATCGCGCAGGGTGGTATCCAGCACTTTTACCGCTCGCTTTTTCATGGCTTCGTCTCGCTGCTAATATAAACAACGTTATTATTTAACCGCATACATTAGTCTGTTGAGGTAGCGGGATGCCAAAAGAGGTTTTTGTAAGCGATTTCATCAAGCGGGTGAGCAAGGGTGTAAAGCTCCCGAGGCGTGTCAGGATATTTGATACCACCCTCCGGGATGGCGACCAGACCCCAGGGGTATCGTTCACCACCGACCAGAAGCTGCTCATCGCGCGGCAGCTCGACAGGCTGGGGGTGGACACGATTGAAGCCGGCACACCGGTGTCGTCCGAAGGTGAAAGAAAGGCTGCGGCCGCGATAGCGAAGGCTGGCTTGAACGCGGAGATCTGTGGGCTAGCAAGGCCGATTAAAGAAGATGTGGACGCGGCACTTGAGTGTGGGGTGGATTGCGTTCATGTGTTCATCAGCACGTCGGACTTGCACCTTAAACACATGCTCAAGATGACGCGCGAACAGGTGCTTCAGCGAGCGGTCGAGTACGTCGAGTACGCCAAGGACCACAACGTCACCGTCGAGTTTTCTGCCATGGACGCCACGCGGACCGACTTGGGATATCTTAAAAAAATCTATCAAGCGACCGTGGAGGCGGGGGCGGACCGCATCAACGTTCCGGATACGGTAGGCGTGATTACCCCGCGGGGCATGAATTACCTAATCAGCCAGCTGAAACCCATCATAAAGGTGCCGATAAGCGTGCACTGTCACGATGACCTCGGGCTAGCGACGGCAAACTCGCTCGCAGCGGTAGAGGCTGGGGCTGAACAGGTTCAAGTAACGGTTAATGGACTAGGTGAACGTGCGGGCAACGCATCGCTTGAGGAGGTCGTCATAGCTCTTCGGGCACTTTACGGGGCAAAACTGAATATTCAAACCAAGTTGATTGCTGAAACCTCTGATCTGGTTGAGCGTCTTACGGGGATATCGGTGCCGCCAAACAAGGCGATCGTGGGGGAGAACGCGTTTGCTCATGTTTCAGGTATCCACGCGCATGGGGTACTTAAGTTCCCAGGCACCTATGAGCCCATCTCGCCGGAGCTGGTTGGGCACCATCGCCGTCTGGCCCTGGGCAAGCTCTCGGGAAAGCACTCGGTCGAAAAGCAGCTCGGGAGCATCGGGGTGAAGGCAACCAAGGTGCAGTTGGCGGAGATCACAAAGCGAGTCAAGGACCTCGGGGACAAAGGTAAGCGCGTGACTGATGTCGACCTTCGAGCGATAGCGGAAAGCGTGATCGGGGAACTCCCCAAAGAGGAAAAGATGGTCGAGTTGAAGGAAGTCACCGTGACCACCGGGATCACGATAACTCCAACCGCTTCGGTGCGGGTAGCTGTGCGGGGCGAGGAGCGAGTGGGCTCCGCGACGGGTCTTGGCCCAGTGGACGCCGCAATTACCGCGATCAGAAACGTCATGAAAGAAATTTCCGCGCTCAGGCTCAAGGAGTACCACCTCGACGCTATCACGGGTGGGAGCGATGCCCTAGCAGAGGTAACGGTGAAGCTGGAGGACGACCAGGGTAACCTCTACATCGCGAAGGGTGTTCGAGAGGATGTGGTAATAGCGAGTGTGGACGCGATGATCAATGGTATCAACCGCTATTTTGCTGGGCGGAAGTGACCTTTTACAGCTCCTGAGCAAAAATAATTCGGACCTTCATAGGAATTGTCCTCAGGTCCAGCCCAAATTTACCCTATCAATCACTGTTTTCTATTCTCGCCGATTCTCAACGAGGTATAGAAGCCGTGCTCCCTCGAAACGCCGAAGTTAACCCATAAGCTCCTCGTTTCGTCGATCGTCACCCTAATCGAGTCGGGGTAGGGTTTGCCATCCGGCCAGTTGACGTACCCGCTAGGGAGGACCAACGAAAACGTGTCCCCCTTCACAGGGATCTTGGCCGTGTAGGGTTCTTTGCCCTCCTGCCTCTTCGCTACGATCCTTAGGGTTGAAACCTTTCGCGTTTCGGCTTGGGCTTCCTCGATTTTCTCTGCCATAGCTTTCACCTCCAACTTTTTCCGTCAAGGCTTTGCGCGGAGGTTCTTTATAAACAGGAAAAATCTCCCGTGATTCAAGGTTTTTGTACAAAATTGTACACTAAAGTCTTAAATAGTACATAGGATGAAGATGAGGGTGAGCTATCCCGTGGGGTGCAAGACTTGAAGGTATTCAACATCCGAGAGGTCGAGAAGATAGCCGATAAGCTCGGCAGACCATGCTTGCTTCCCGTAATGGTGAGCGTTAAGGGCTGCGTTGATCCCGCGGCTGCATACCTTAAAATGAGAACGAGAGCCCCCTCTTACCTACTTGAGTCAGCCGAGGGCGCTGGCAAGCGGGCCAGATACAGCTTCATTGGAACCGACCCGCTCCTCACGTTGGAAGTAAAGAACGAGAAACTGAAAATCGGAGGAAACAAGCGACTAGTGGAGATTGCAAAGAAAAACATCGGGAAGATCAGTAAGGATACAGATTCGATCGAAATCGTACGAAGGGCATTTTTAATAGGTAAATTGTCAATCCCGAGGATTGATTACCCAAGGTTCATTTGTGGACCTGTAGGCTATTTTGCCTACGATGCGATTAGACGCCTT
>JAUWBP010000107.1 GCA_030601665.1 Hadesarchaea archaeon
GGCGCGGAAGGAAGTTTGAGTTTTTGAGGTTTTGCTTTAAATTTCGAGAGCACTTCGGCAACTTCTTCGGGGCTTGCTTGCTTCCCGAGCTCGACGAAAACCGCCATGGTGTGGCCATCTAGTACAGGTACACGGTGGCAACTCGCACTAATGCGGATCGGCGCTCGCTCGATGTCCCTGCCGCTTAGCTTGCCAAGCAGCTTCAGCGGTTCGTCCTCTGCCTTGTCCTCCTCTTTTGCGATGAACGTGAGGACGTTGTCCTCTATCGCCATCGATGGAACGCCCGTGTATCCCGCACCCGAGAGGGCTTGCATCGACGCCACGAACACGCTGTTGATTCCGAAGGAGTCCAACAAGGGTTTGAGCGGGAGCACGAACACGATTGTAGTGCAGTTGGGGTTTTTCACGATGAAGCCATCCCAACCCCGTTGTTTCTTTTGAGCCTCGATGAGTTTCAGGTGGTCCGGGTTGACCTCAGGGATTATCAGGGGGATGTCTGGGTCCATTCTCAAATTGCTGGAATTCGAGCTCATGATGAACCCGGCTTCTGCGCAAGCTGGCTCGACTTTCGCGGCTTCATCTGCGGGCATGGCTGAGAACAGGAGCTTGACATCCTCGATCGCCCTCGGTTCCGTCAGCCTGACCTCGACATCTGCGACCTGCTCGGGGATTTCCTCGCTCAAGTACCACTTCGCCGCATCCCCGTAGCGTTTTCCAGCGGAGCGTTCGCTAGCCGTGAGCGCAGCTAACTCAAACCAGGGGTGGTTCAACAGCAGCTTGACGAAGTGCTGCCCCACCGTACCCGTCGCTCCCAAGACCGCAACTGGGATTTTTGCCATTTGTCCACCTCGCTATGCTATTTTCATAGGCCCTTTAAAATAACTTGGCCCGTTTTTAACTGAGGAATAAGATACACTTTTTTGGTGCTTGAGTTGCATCGGCGGAAATATGGGCGGATGCAAAAACCACTTCTACCCGTGCTCGTTGAAAAGTGCCGTTTCTGCAGGCTGGGGCGTCCCTGTCCTTTTCACGGGCGGGATCGAATTAAAAAATCGTAGGTGTTTAATTTAGAACGTAGGGATAGTTCTCCTCCAACCACTCGTCGGGATCCGACTCCGAGGGAAAGTACCTGTACTTGAGCCAGCCAAAATCTGGATATTCTTCCAAACCCCAGCGCAATAACTCTGCGTTGATGTTAACCCATTGACCGTCAATCACTGTGTAAATTATCGCGATCAACCTTTCATACACACCGCGGTAGGGGCGTCCAGTCTGGCCCCCTATCGAGAGATCGTTGAGGTCCAAGTAGACCGTGGTGCGAAGGGGAATGAGGGTTTCTATAAATTCTGTAGCTTCCACAGACCCCGGCTGACCGGAGCGTGGTGGAGTATAGTCCGTGAGTTCCGGAGCGTCCACCCCTCCTCCGAACCTTATCCTCTCGGTTGTACCCTCGGATACTTCCCCCCTAGGGTCCAATTCTTCTACTAGTTTGTATATCCCCACCTCAATGGTATCAGCGTCATTGATCCAATTTACGCTCGCGACAATTTCGTAATGCGGAGCACCTTCTGGGTGAGCAGTAACAGTTACTGGGATGGATGCCCCTTCATATCCTTCTTTGGTTGTTGTGACCGTAAAGTTGTCCGGCTGATCAAAAACGAGCGTAACCGTTCCATCGGCTCCCGACTTCTTAGTATCGCCATCAACCTCTACAAACGCGTTCTCAACTGGTGAACTTCTAGATGTAACTGTGAACATCGCTTCTTCACCGACTTCGAGTCCCGTGGGCCCTGAAATTGCCAACGATTCCTCTCTTATGGAGTAGGACACTAGCTCTGTGGTTTCCCCAGTTTCATTGTTTATTGTTTTAACATACCGTTTGACATCATCCGAATGCCACAACGTGAACCATACGTTTCCATCTTCATCGTAATGGACTTCCTTGAAGCACGTGAACGTCCCCGCAGGCACTGTGACATCCTCCATTTTCTCCACCTTTACCGTGCTGGTTTTGGTTTCGGTTCCAGTTTGGTAAGGGGGGGTAATGGTGTAAGTTTGGGTCCTGGTCACGGAGTATTCTTTTCCGACTTCAATGGGCCATTTCTCTGCTCCTGAGTACTGATAACTGTACGTATGGGTTCTTGTGAAAAGAAATCCCGTATATTTCCCTAACATTTGCTCCTTCATTGTATCTCCAGTTCCCTTTTTCACCCACGTTGTTTCGCCGCTCTTGATTCCCGAAAAAGGTGGGTCGTACGATGTTTCAATGACATAAGAATCTTCATCGTCTAGCGTTTCCTCAGCGGTTACCTTGTAATGGAATGTATACGTGATATCGTTAGTTGATCGGTACACCCACTCATCCCCAATATTGTAAGTGGGTAGTTCCGCTTTGGTTCCTCCATCGCTGAGGACCAAAGTAATTGCAGCTGCGATTGTTACGATTAACACATAGACGAGGATTCCTCTTTCCAATTTACCACTCAAATAGAGGTTTTAAGTTAGACCCAATATATCCCGCATATCTTGCACAATACCTGGCTTTCCTTTTTCGACGACAAAACGAATCGCCTTTATTGCACCCGCCGCAAAAGTTTCACGGCTGTGCGCGTGATGCATGACTTCGACCCGTTCACCGGGTGCGGCAAACGTCACGATGTGCTCGCCCGCGATGTCGCCCGCCCTGAGTGAATGAATGTAAATTTCACCCTTCG
>JAUWBP010000008.1 GCA_030601665.1 Hadesarchaea archaeon
GTGCTAGTGAAGGTCACGGGTGTCGGGGAGCCAAAAGAGATCCCCAACAGACTCGGCGGAGCAGCAAAGAAGGTGGCGGAGGCCAAGGTGGGCGACGAAACCGGGACGATTATACTCTCCCTGTGGCAGGACCAGATCGGGTCAGTCAATGAGGGCGATGTCATGTCTATAGAGAATGGATACGTCTCGCTCGTGCGGGGACACATGCACCTCAACGTCGGGAAATACGGCAAGATGACAAAATCCGACAAAGATATACCAAATGTCAACACGGAAGTCGATGTCAGCGCCGCGGAGCAGCAGCGCGAAGGGTTCAGACCAAGGTACGGCGGCGGATCCAGCGGCGGATATGGGGACCGGGGTAGAAGAAGGTACTAATTTTTTTCTCCCCTCTCAAATACTGTGCCAGCTTTATCGGCTCTTCTTTAAATCATCCTGCCAATTTTAAACTTCTAGATACCGCCCATCAACTAGCGTAAACGGGCACATGACAGTTTTTGAAGTTCCATCGTTATGAAAATTGTTGATCTTTCACCCATTCTCTCCAACATGATTTAACTCAGCTTCTGTAAAAGTTAAAATCATTATCCGATGTACCAAGCTTCTTCCTCTTCGCGCCGCCGCTCCTTGCGCGTGCGAAGCTCTATCTCCTTTCGAATCCGATCGAGCGTGCGCCCCGTTTCCTTCGCCCGGCGTTCGAGGGCGCTCATATCGGCCTTGATGCCCAACACACCAAGGAGCACCTCCAGTACCGCCTGCGCTGCGCGGTGATCGACCACCATCCCGTGGGTTTCACCAAGCAGGCACGCCCCCTGCATCCCGCGCAGTCTTCCAAGCCCCAGCAGCAGGCCGGCGGCTCCGATTATCGGACCTCCGCCCTTCTCCACCGTAACGCCACGCGTGCGGAGCTCCTCCAAGAGTGCACGGTCACCCACTCCCATAACTCTCGGCTTCGTCTTCGAATACTTACCCGTCGCATACCCGCCGAGGGTGAAGAGCTGCTTCACTTTAAACTGCTCGGCAACATTAAGGATGCTCTCGACAACCTCGTAGTGTCCCTCCGGGGAAACGGGTTGTACATCCCCAACCAAAATTACAATATCTTTGCCGTCGGTGCGTGCCCAATAAAATTCGTTCCTCAGCGGCCTCAGCGTGCCATCCGCTTTGACCACGACGTGATGGGGAAAGTGGGGTGAACGAAGCTCGGCGAATTTCTTGGCGTGAAGCTCCTCCAACAAGTGGTCCGTCGCCAGCTTCCCAACATATCCCATACCAGGCAAACCCTCAATTAGAACCGGCGCCTTGAGCTTTGGCTTCGAGATGATGTTAACCGTTGTCTTTTTCATCTTCACGCCTCCCCAGCCTGCTTTTTCAACATCCGCCGGTATTTGCCGTACGGATCAAGCGGGGAGAATCTTGGTGGATGAGGTGAAATCGCCTGCCCCCCACAATTTGGGCACACGTCCTTAAGTGTGTATGTCCCGCACGACTTGCACTTTTTCAGTTTCATTCACAACACCCTACCTATGAAATTCCCCTTTCCCACCCGCCTTCTCCACGGCTGCGATGGCTTCCTCAACTGCCTTCTGCATCGCATTCTCGGCCGCTTTGTAGGAAGGAGCAGTAACCTCGATGCGATATCTAGGCGAGCCCACGTAATAGAACTCCAAGTCAATTTCGTTTCCCTTCGTGGAGTCGCGGGCATCTATTATAGCTGATTTTATCACCTCGACGCCGTTGGAGGATGGGCAACTCAGATCGAGATGACCAACGACCTTATAAGATGGTGGCTTTACCGCGGAAGCCGCGACCTCGCTGAGTGCGTCCACCCAGCGCTGATCCTTAACCACGTCGGCTAGTACGCTCTTGTCCTTCACAACCGACTCGAGCGCCGAGTATATATCACCAAATTTGTCTTGCAACGCAAAGCCTACCTCCTCGTACGCTTCGTCGAGACTCTTTTCGAACTTGACCGCCACCAGCTCGAGGAGCTTTTCGGCTCTCTGCTCCCGTTTCAACTGTTGCGCCTTCCACCTACGCTCGCTATCCTTGACCCTGCGGAGCGAAAGATCGACGTGCTTTCGTTTCGGATCTACGGCCAAAACCTTGCACACCCCCTTTTGCCCTTCTCGAATGAAATCACGAATGTTTTTGATCCAGCCCGAAGCGACTTCCGATACGTGGACCATTCCCTCCTTCCCACCGTATTCATCGAGCGTCATGAATGCGCCTTGGGCGAAGACCTTCGTTACCGTGCACATGACAAACTCATCGATGGTTGGCCACTCCGACTTGCGCCTTACCAGCTGATCGCCTCCCTACTCCATCGTCTCGAGAATCGTGGCCTTTATCTCCGCCTTCCCACCATGGGGCACCGCGAGCGTCTTGCTACACACCTTACATCTGACAACGGAGCTAACATGGCTATACACCGACTGTTCGCTCCCGCAATCGCTGCACCTGACCCTCAAAAATCTAGATCGCTGTTTTCCTCCCATTTACTCACCTACCCCTTGAACTTCACACTCTTGGCCCTAAAACCGCGGTGGGAGTGGGACTTCCCGCAGACGCTGCACTTGAGCATCAGAACGATTTTTTTCGCTGTCTTCGCAAATTTCTTCTGCTCGGACCTCGGCTGGCTGCCATAACCAGCCTTGACACGGCTGAACTGGCGCTGCCCCCAACTTGACGGACGAGCAGAGCGCTTTTTTAGCTGCGAAACGCTGTGCTTCGTGTGCTTCCTACAGGATGGGCAATAGGTGCGGAGTTTTTTTGGAATTATCATGCAATCCCTTGAAAAACTTCAGCCTCTTCCCCAAAAAGGATATCGTCGAGTCAAACCTTGACCTCTATTTTTCTTGCGAGGCCATGTTTCACCATGAGTTCGGCACTACGCCTCGGCAGGCTAACTATCTCGCCCCTCTTGAACGGGCCGTATTGTCGGAGGTCGTCGCCGACTATGGGTTGAACCTCAGCCTGCATAATCAATAAAACATTTGTTATCTCACGAGGCGCCACAAGCCCTGCCTTTCCAGTCATCATTGAGGAGACGAGCTCAGCGTAGAACCTTTCCAAGCTCTGCCTTATCTCGCTGAACGTGTGGCGCTCGCGTTCCAACAGGGGGGCCGGCAGCCTTCCCTGAGCTATCTCATCAATGGCTTTGAGCACGCGGGAGAGGTGGATTTCCTGTATCATCCGAAAAACATCTCGAAGTTCCTCCTTTAGCAGCTCCCCTCGTAGGGGTTCACTGTGCTTGAGCTCGAGGTTCAGCTGCGCCACGTACTTGGCTGCATCTTGGTAAAATTCCTCTGGGATTTCCACGAGCTCGCGTGAAGTGTTTTCCACCAACCACGCCTGCTTCACGTCCTCATACGAAAATTCAGCCATCAATGTCCACGCTCATGTACAAATTTCGGGACTGCGTCTTCTAATTTGAAACGCCCGATATCTCGCACAAGCATGCATTTCATGCTTACACCGGAGTGCAGACTCGATGGCAAACGCAAGATGCGCTTTGTGTCAATCGTGACCTTTCCGTCGGTGAATTCCGAGTTCAGCCTAACTAAAAATTCCAAAAGCTGCCGAAAGGTTTTTGGGCCAATCCCTTCGAGCTCGGAAAGCTCGTCCAATTTTCCCCTGCGTATCGCCCCTAAAGCCCGCTCCTTCTCCACCATTAGCTTTTGAATCACGGACCTTCTGAACCCACGAATTTTCGAAAGCCGCTGCTCATCCATCCCCTCAAAGGTCCGCGCGAGGCGCTTCCGAAAGACCTGAGAATATCCGAGCGCCATCGTGACATCGGTCGGGATCACGCCGCCGGTGATGTACTCAACAATTTGGGCCCGCTCGGTCTGCTCCAGCGTCATTATCGCGTCGTCGATCACTCGGATGTGGAAGCCGCGGCCGGAATATACAAAGTTAATGTTGTGCAACCCCAGATCCTTGCCCATGGTTTCAGCGAACTCCATCGCGATTCGGCGGGCCTCATCGATGCATAGTTCGCAAACGCTCCCGGATGAACAGCTGCAACTCTTCAAGGGGAGGTCCTTTGCGTCGATGTCAAATGCAAGTTCGGATTTTATCCATCCCTTCCGCATCGACGGCTGCTCGTAAAGTGCGACGCTGGTGAATGCCGCGTAGGGGGACCTGTTCTGTAGATACTCCGCCAGCTGCTCGACGGTCATGAACTGATTGTACCGGTGGCTCGGCCCTGTGCCATCCAGATCGAACCCGAACTCACGGAGGGAGAGGGTGTGAAGGACGAAATCGGGCAACTCACGTTTGTTCCATTCTTCAGAGTAAAATCGCCTTCGCTCCTCAGGGGTTACTTCATGCATTTCCATTTTACCCGCCTGTGCCCGACCTCGCGTGCTCGGATAATCTTCTGAAGTAATAGGTAAGTGGGTTCTTTATTTTGCGACAGAGCTCATCCGGGTCGCAGAGCGGCGGGGCCGACATCTGTATTTTCGAGCAATTCGGCACGCGGTACCACTTCGATTTTCCACTCTCCTCCGGACGGGGCTCGGCTGTCATGCCGAACCCGAGATGGTAGTAAATGTTCGCCTTTTCCTGAGGTTGATCCTTGAAAAACGGGGGTTTGCATCGCTCGGCCGCCTCAAAGATTGGCGCCGCAATCTCATCCCGAATGACCGGAATGTCCTTGATAAAATCACCGATCCGAGTGGCGGCAGGCGGGGGAGAAGCACGCGCGTACGAAAGAAATGAAGTCAGCAGAACGGTAATCGCGTAGTTCCTCAACCCGGAGCCGACCCCAACCATAGCTATTTTCACGCATGGGGGGAAGAACTCTGGGCGAAGCTTTCCTCCTGGCATGCGCGCGAATCTCTCGCGAAGTTCGAGCTCCGAAGGCAGAAGTGACGATATGCGCTCGCCAACTTCGGCAAGTCGCTTGGACGGCGCCCCAATCTCAGAAAAGCGCTCGTATACCGATGCCACGTATTCCTCGGCTCGCACGGCTATGAACTTTGAAAAAAGGTCCCAGAGATCGCGGGGAGTGATCACTGCCCTGCCGTTCACCAGGTAGAGCTTCGTTAGTTCGACACTTAGCTCGGCACGTTGACGCCTGAGTAGGGGCGCAAGGTCCGTCCAGCGCACCGCATACTTGGGTAAATACTGTGGGAGTAGGCGATCGTCTATGGTTTCTATGCCATCCTGCGCTAGGCGTCGGTCACGTATCTTGTAGAAGTCCTCCCGCGGAATTTCTACACCACCAAGCTTGACCCCATCGCCGCCCTCCAGTTGGACGAGCTTGAGCGAACGCTTGACCACATCCAAACATGAATCCTCATAACCGCGTTTGAAAAGATCGTACATGCGATACTTGATCGTTTCCTTTGTCGCGTCACTTATCAGGCGGGCTTCACGTGAGTAGGGATACGACACTGCAGCCACACCCTGACACATGAGGTAAAAGGAGAGCACGTCAGCCCGAATTGCCTCAGCATCTGGCTCGATCACCATGTCCTTGCTCGACCATTTCACGCGTGCGATGGCTCGGTCGACTATTTCCTGCGGCATCAAATCCAGTGGGGGTGATGTCTCTACCAGCTTCTTTGCTTCATCTACAAACGGATCTAGCGTTGCCACATACTCAGGAGCGATCAAGATCCAGCCTCACTAACGGTTCATTCTGGAATAATTTGACGCCATCGCATTTAATCGTTGAGGCCGGTGAAGTTACTCCGCCTCGATCCTCGGAGCCAACAAGAACCGCAGTCTGCCCTTGCCCTCAGCGACCTGCAAGTCCAGCTGAATCGGCAAATCCGTGCCCAAGTTAATGGTGATGACATCCGATGACCCCGCTGCCTTTGCTATATCGCTGAGATATTTTATGTTAAACATCGCGTGCGCCGGTTGCTTGACGCTGAGCTTTGGCAGTGCCTGATCGCCCTTGCGCAGTTTGAGCTCAGAGGTGCCCTTATCGCTCTCAGCGGAAAGGAAAAATCCATCCTCACTCAATTCGAATTTTACATTATCACCAATGATCTCGGCATCCTTCAATCCGTCTTGAATCACCCCCGCCACCACATCGGCGGTCGCGGTGAACTGAAGCTTTGGCTCAGGCAACTCTGCCTCGCTTACATCTATGAGTGGCAAACTGAGGCGCCTCGTCGATACACCCTTGAATGTGAGGGCCAAACGATTTTTCTCCTCGTCGAGCTCGAGGGCCAGTTCATCTTCGGCCTTTGCACGTGCAAGGATTTTGTTCATCTCAGTGAGACCTATGCCTAAAGTCGTTGGTTGCTTAATCTTGTACTCTTCGAATGCCGAGGCCGGCAACTCGAAATCCAACAGAGCAACGTGCGAGGGGTCCATCGCCTTCATCTTGATTCCATCGGGGGTGAACTTGAACGCCGCCTCGTCGATGAGGTTCACCATCGCACCCACGCATGTCTTCCAAGTCTTCGAATCCGCCATCCTGGCACTCACCATTTTCACTTCACCCCTCGAGCTCCATTTCCAATTTTTTGACCTCGCGCCTGACCTCATCATACAATCCTAGGTCCAGCCCATCGACTTTCTGGACGATCTCGGCCCGCAGCTCGTGGGCACCTGCAACGTTCAGCGGCGCCCCGAATACGCGAACTCTCGAGCCTATTTCCACACCCTCAACCACCGCTGGGTCATCAAAAACCACGGTGATGCGACCGGAACCATCGTCGAGCACGAACTCGGCCTCTTTCTTATCAACGACTAATCCGATTACCCTCACGAGCTCATCGCCTATTTTTATCTCTGAAATTTTCCTGTTCCTCGCTGGCCTTGCACGTGGACGAAGTTCTTCCATGTTTGGTCCCCACTATTTGTCTTCCTATTACGTTTAATCATTCCATGTTTTAGCTATATTCCCTCCAGGTGTGACTGCACTTTGCACAGCGATAGAACCTCGTCGTTGGTTCGTCTCCTCCACGTGTCTGCCTCAGCCACCAATATGCCATTTCGTGCCCGCATTTGAGACATTTAGCCCTAATTGTCGGCAGCGCTGGCTTCGTCTCCTCTATCACCGCTACCATCTCCTCTCGCTTGGCTGGTTTGACGACTTTGTATTCCTCCAATTTTGCCTCTTTTGCGACATAACCACATGCGTTGCAAACTAAAACTGGACCCTCCTTAACTTGCTTGGGCAACATTAGGTTCCCACACTTTGGACAGAATTGCATGCACTCACCTAAACCCCGCGTCCTTTAAAATTCGTGCATGATCGAATGCAAGCTTGCGCCAAGGGATGTGCTTGAAAATCCTCGCTTCTTGAGCGTCGCTGCTTGCCCTTAACCTGCCGCCCGCCCGTCTCGCCAAGTAGCACGCGCTGACGACATGTCCCCGCGGGTCGCGCTTTGGATCCGAATACACACCCACGAGCTTCCCCAGCTTGACTTTTAAACCTGTCTCCTCCTCCGCCTCACGCGCTGCTGCATCTTCAATCCTTTCACCATAACGCACGAAGCCGCCTGGTAAAGCCCACCTCCCCTTGAACGGCTTATTCCTTCGCTTGATTAACGCCAAGCCCCCGGGGACTCGGATGATAATATCGACTACGAGCATCGGGCGCCGCCTCAAGCGCTCACACCCCTTGGTACCAGAGCGATAGATGGCCCAGCTCCGGGATCACGAAAATTACCTTGCCTATAATTTGCTCGGGTCTGACAAGAGACGTGTCCGGGGATTTGTTACGATCTCCCTTCGTCGTTAACCGGGCCTCCCCGTCCTCGTTCCTTATATCTACGACTCGGTGGACGAGCGGGTACGGTTCACCCCTGTCAACCACGATGACATCGCCGACCGATATCTCCGTGACGGAACCCACGCCCTGAGTAACAAGCATGTCCCCGCGCTCGAACCCACCCTGAAGTGGAAATTGTGAGGGGTCGTAACCACGCTCCTCGAAATACTCCCTCCAGCTCTCATCCTCGTGCTTCATGCTGTCGGATATGACTGCCCTCCAGTACGTATCAGTCCGCATAGCCAAGACTAGGACGCTGCCCATGGCGAAATAGAGGATTCCTAAAATCAGGACGAATCCCAGTACCTCTCGAACGATATTGTTGCCAAATATCTTTACTGCAAATTCCCTAACCACACGTAGCTTCTTCCGTGATTTTTTCCTCACCAAGCTAGGCCCTCCCATAACTCTCACCACGCACCATGGCTGTGGCAATCAGGTGCGCGGCTCTCAACGGCTCCGGAATCAGGCTGCGTGTCGAAGTCAGTTTTACCACCTGCTCGGCATCGGCGCGCCTTATGCCGACAAACTGCACGTAAATGGGCGCCGCTCGACGTTTGGTCCTCACTGAATAAATTTTGCCCGAGCCCTTAACTACTTCCCACCGCTCACGCCAGCTGGGGAGATGCTTAATCGCCTTCTGGACATCCGCCATGTTCGGCCGCTCCCTAGAGACGACAATTACAGGCAGACCGGTCTGTTTGAATACCGCCCTGATGTCGAGCACATTGAACCCCGCGAAGGTTACGCCGTCCACCATCACTATCCTGAGCTGCCCTCGGTGGCGACTTCGATTAATCATCTCAACCACGCGTTCGGTCGCGTTGGTTCCATCCTGTTCGATGGTGGTGCTCAAAACCCCGTCGAGCCATCTGCCCCCCCTGAAAACGACTCCTACAAGCGGGACTTCCCCTCTCGCATGCGGCTCGAATGGTCCATCATCTATGCCGAGAACCCTTATCTCTGGCTTTATCTTCCAAAATTTGACCTTTTGCAACCAATGCACCCATAAGGAGCGCCACGCGGTTATTTCTTGAGTCCCCGCTGCAACTGCTTCTGTAGCTCTCTCAACTGCCCCGCTACCCGTCCAGCTGCATCCGTGAGAACACGCTCGGGTGTCTTTCCTTTTTTTGTCTTCACGTAAAACTTGGGGGGTTCCGTAAGAGGGTGCTCAATCACATAAGATGCCGCGATGACGTGTTTGTCGTCGTACAGGGACTTGCGCAAGAGGTTGCAGAAGGTGTGGTCTTCCCCTCTCACCTTTATCAGTAAACTTCCTTCACCCTTTTCAACAAGCTCAAGTTCCACGACTACACCTTACCTAACTTGTTTCATCGATTTATGGGGATTGCGGGGGTTTTGAGGAGCCCCCTTATCTTGCGCTCCAGCTCGCGGGCCTCCTCCTTCGAGCCAAATACCTCTATCTTAACCGCCCTGGGACGCGACTCCGCTGCCAAGTCCACTTCCAGCTTCCCGAGCTCCTCCATCAGCGCGACAAGCTGGGAAGCGTCCTTCACGCGCACGTTTATGGTTCGCTTTCGTTTTTGCATTAGAGGGCTCCCTGGCGGTAATCGCTCGCGAGCTTCCTGAACTCTACATTGCCACATTCCGAGCAGCGAAGTTTGGAATCCTCTCGCTCGAGCAGCGCACGACAGCGCGAGCAGGTCGCCACAATCACCCCTAGGTCATCGCCAGCCGTCAAGAGCTGAACGGGCGCCCTGCGCGCGTTCATGACCCGCGCACGGACGATATCGCCTGGTTTAAACTGACGGCGCATATCCTCGACATAACCGGTATGAACCTGAGAAACGTGGATCGAGCCCGTATTCGGAAGGGGAAGCTCCCGATCTTCGCGCCCGCGCAGGACTCCTATGTAAACGTTCGCGCTCTGGTCCCTTACCTCCTCCACCCGCCCAACCACCACATCGTCACGCTTCAGCGCCGGTGGGCCTAGAGTGCGGGAAAAGACCGAGATGTGCTTGGTTCGAACATCGACGAGCACCACGCCGGTACAGGACGAATAAATCTTGCCATTCTCCTCGTATGCCCCATCGCCCGGGACGAACTCCTCCGCAGTTGCGAGGAAGTCCCCAGGAATGACAAAATCACTTGTTTTTATTTCCGCCATGTTGGTCCCACCTTAATTAGCCTAAAGCCGAGTTTAAACTTATCCTTTACATTAGCGACATCGAGGGGTTAGAAATCTCCCTTACCTGCTTTATCCATTTGGTAGGGCTCAAATTTTGCTTTCCCAAGCATGACCCGCGCCTCGAATGGGGTCAGGATTGGCCGCTCAAATCGCTCCGCGTCATCTATGGGTATGCGCGGGCAGGCGACGCAGATGAACCCGTCGAGCCCAAAATCACCCAGCTCCTCTGGCATCACCTCATCGAGCGCAAGTACATGCGCGACCTTACCGGCCCGCTTAAGATCCCTAGCCAGCCTCGCCGCGAGCTTGAAGCGGGCCTGCCCGGGCTTGGTGCTCACAATGATGCCGAACCGCTTGCCCGCTGCAGCTCGAACGATCATCGCCTTTCTCCTCCGCATGAAAGCGTCGACATCCGGGGCGAGAACCTTGAAGCCCTCCGAAATCGGGTTTACAGCTAAAACCCGCTTGCCGGTCGCGAGCGCTGCACCCAGTGGGTGAAACTCACCTGTACCTATGTAAAGAAAACCGTCGACGCGGGTGGCAATCGAGCGGGCACAACCGAAATCACAACCTAGAAGTTGTCCGGGGTACTTCGCCCTCGGTCCCGGCCTGCCGATAAATGGTTTGATCCCGCGCGAGCGCAGGAGCTTCGCGACCCCCTGCAGGTGGGCAATATGCTGAACGTTTGTGAGTAGCCCCACGCGCTTGAACTTCAACTCGGGTAACACTCGCTCAACCACCCTGAGCGGGTCGGCTGGCATGCGCGCCTCGATATAGATGGTCGGTAAACAGGTGGATACCCTCATGTCCGCATGTCCGTAGTGAACCAGCACGTCACATCCAAGCTGTTTAGCCCTTTCATCGGCTGGATCACAAGCACCATAACAACTATCTGCCAACACGAGTGTTTCAACGCCCGCCTCCGCGAAAGGTTCCACAATTTCTTGCAGGTATTGCCTCAATCCCGCGGGGAGTTGAATCCCCGCTCGCTTCGCTCGATGTTGCCTTAAAAATCGTTTAACTCGCGCCCTTTCGAAATCGTAAATGCTCAAATAACTTCCACCATTTATTGGTCAATACGCCAAATATAATGGGTATCGCATGCTGTCAACCAAGGTCAAATGGCTCCGTGACATCATCGCGCCCGAACAAGTTGGTGAACTCGCAGCATCCAGAGAAATCGAAGTTGCCCGAGTCCCATCGAGCTCCCTTTGCCTGCTGTGCAAGGGCGGACGAATGCTTTGTGGCAAGCTGAGATGCCCAATCGTGGCCAAAGCGCAATCGCTCGCCAAATCGAGCCTGCAAATCACCTCTCCCCACATCCAGGGCTCAACGCCTCCTGGAGTATTCGTCGGACGCATAGGCTATCCCAAAGTTTGCATCGGTCCCATGGTGCCTCCCTACCTGGGCGACACCGAGATTCTCGACACCCCTGAATTCTGGATCGGTAAGGGAATCCAAGAGATAATCGATTATCGCTTTGCCCTAATCCGAGGGAAGGTACGGGCGAACGTTTACGATGCCCGGGGCGGCGGGAGGCTGCTCGATGTGCTACAGGAGCTGGCAATGGGAAAGCGACCCGTCGACGCCGAAGCCGTGCTCACGAGAGTTCCAAATAAGGTGATAACCCTGAGCGGGGAAACCCAACCATTCGGCCCCTCCGCACCGTTACGCTCGTTCATGACATCGGACGTGAGCGTCGATCGAAGGGTAGAGGGCGCATTCTACGACCGCGACCTGAAGGCGGCCGATGCGATCGTTGAGCTTTATAACGATGATGTCTTGGTCACACGAATTCAACGGGCTTTCAGCATGGGTATGTTCGGGTTCCAAAAGCGGAGAAAGCTGGTCCCAACGCGGTGGAGCATAACCGCCGTCGACTCCATCCTCTCCCTCGAACTCATCGACCGGATAAAACAGCACAACACGATCGATGAGTACCGCGTCTACTCCTTCGAAAACCTCGACAATCGATTCGTGGCAATTCTTATGCCAGAGCGATGGAGCTTCGAGTGGATCGAGGCATGGTTTCCTGGGACCACCTGGAATCCCGACGAGCGAATCAGCGCCCCGGCGATGATGGGTGATTGGGAGCCCTACCGGGGGAGAACGACCTACCCAGATGTTGGGGGATGTTACTACTCAAGTAGGCTGGCGGTGGCAGAGCGGCTCAATCAGGAACGGCGGCAGGCCTCGGCGCTCGTGCTCCGGGAGGTCCACCCTGGCTACATCTTGCCCGTAGGCGTCTGGAACGTGCGGGAGAGCATTCGGCAGACGATGCAGCAGGAGCCACATAAATTTGATAACTTTCAGGCTGCGTTGGGCTTCGCGCAGACGAAACTCACGATCCCACTGCGCAAGTGGATTATAACAAGCGAGCTGTTGAAGCGTGCTCTCTTCCAGAAAAAGATTACGGAGTTTGTCGCATGAACATCGAGTACTCCAATATGAACTGTAAAACTGCACTCTCGCCCAGCAAGCTACCTGGGCTGCGCTATTCGCTTAACCCATACCTGGGCTGCGAGCACAGCTGCGTCTACTGCTATTCTCCATCAACGCTCCGTGACGAGTGGATGGGATTAAACTGGGGAAAGTTCGTTCGGGCAAAGCAAAACATCGTTGAGGTACTGGCACGTGAAGTGAAACGGAAACCAAATGGTACTGTTGGTGTCAGCACGGTATGCGACCCTTATCAACCACTTGAGGCAAAACTCGAGCTGACGCGAAAATGCATCGAGCTGCTGTCGAGACACGGCTTTCCCGTGTCGATCCAGACGAAGTCGAGCTTAGTGCTTCGCGATGTCGACTTAATCGTGCCAGAAAAATTTGACGTTGGGGTGACGATAACCACGATGGATCGCAAGCTAGCAAAAAAAATTGAACCTCGAGCGTCCCCGCCTGAAGCAAGAGCGCAGACGCTTGAGGAATTCTCGTCTCGTGGAGTAGAAACGTGGCTATTCTTGGGCCCCATCATCCCCGAGCTCAATAACAGCGAGGATAGCCTGAGGCAGGTAATCGAAGTCGCCCACCGAACCCGCAGCAAGCTCATCTGCGACAGGCTCAACCTGAGGCATTGGGTGCTCGATAGGCTAACTCCAGTGCTTAAGGAGGAGCGCCCTGAGCTGGCTGAACAGCTACCTGATCTCATCCGGGAGCAATCGAAGAGTTGGCGCAAAGTCCGTTCAAATGTTGAGTCGATTTGCAGGGAGTTGGGAGTGGGATGCGAGCCGGCTTTTTGAACTAATCCTTTTTCCAACAAATAACTCTTTTACCGTGAAACTTTCAATTTCCAGAAGGAGGGTGAAGAACTTGGTCCGTGTGTTGTTGATCAATCCCCCGGTCAAAACGCAGATGACGGGGGTACTTTTTTCAAGCATGTGCGAACCTCTCGGCTTGCTTTACATGGCTGCGGTACTCGAGCAGCACGGAATAGAGGTCAGAGTTATAGATGGAATCGGCGAGGGGCTCAAGCATGAGGAATTAGATAACAGAATTGCGGAGTTTGGTCCTGATGTAGTTGGAATCGCATGTATGATGGCTGAAACGTATTCCGATTCTGCCGAGATGACGAGGATAGCGAAACGGGCTGCTCCAAAAGCGAAGATAATCTTGGGGGGACACAACGCTTCGCTCGTGGCAGACAAAATCATCGAAAATCTGCCTGACGCGGATTACGTTGTCGTTGGAGAGGGGGAGTATGTATTTCTGGAGCTGGTGCGCTCAATAAGCAATAAAAGCGATATCAGACGGGTAAAAGGCTTGATGTACAGAAACAACGGTAGAGCAACCTTCGCGGGGGATATAGGACCCGTTCAAAATTTGGATGAACTTCCATTCCCGGCTAAACACCTACTACCGCAGAACACCCGCTACGGACACTTTTGGTACGGAGGACACAAAATAGCACTCAAAAATCTTTCAGGGATAATCACAAGCCGCGGATGTCCCTTTGGGTGCACGTTCTGTTCCTGCACCACCTTCTCAGGCAGGAAAATAAGGACGAGATCACCAGAAAATGTGGTAAAAGAGATAGAATATCTCGTCAACGAGCGCGGTGTCGAGCAGATATTTATCGTGGACGACAATTTCACGGCGTTTCCAAAGCGCGTCATAGAGATATGTAGACTGATCAAAGAACGAAACATCGATGTCAACTGGTTCTGTGAGGGTAGGGTCGACACGGCATCTGAGGAGATGTACAAAGCTATGGCCAAGGCTGGGTGCTGGCTGATCTTTTTGGGTCTCGAGAGCGGGAGCCAGCGAGTTCTAGATTATTACAAAAAGAAGACGACGGTTGAGAAAGGGTGGCAGGCGGTTGCCCTTGCTCAACAAGCTGGCATAGATGTCGTTGGCTCCTTTATAGTTGGGGCCCCGATCGAGGTCGAGGAGGATTATCAGAAAACGCTCGATTTTATCAAGCGTGCCGACATGGACATGGTGAGCATAAGTTCGCTTAAAGTATTGCCGGGTACGGAACTCTGGCGGGAGTTCGAGGAAAGCGGTGCAATCAAGCCCAGCGATTGGAACAAATATTTTGAGATATTTGACATATCGGATGGGCATTCAAAGGAGAAGATACGCAGGTGGATGAAGAGCGCGGAAAATGGATTCTACCGCCGCCCAAGTTACATAGTAAAAGAAATAGGAAGGCTATTTGGGCGTCACAGAAAAATGATTTCCTACGTCGTGCGAAACCTCTTCTGAGTGGAGCCGCCGGTGGGGGTCGAACCCACGACCTATCGCTTACGAGGCGATCGCTCCACCACTGAGCTACGGCGGCCCAATCTAAAATTTACTCCAAAGACTTTAACCATTTCTAAAACGGGCGCGCTAGGATTTTAATCCAATTTCTTTCTCAACCTGTTTCAGATAAACTAACATGAATTTATGTCGATTCTTTGCCAGCTTTTTTGCTGTCGCGGTGTACATCCTATCATTAAGTTTGAGGAGTTTCTCATCGAAGTGGCCAATCGTCCCCTGAAACGACCTCGAGGTCTCTCCTCCGAAGGCTGAGGCTCTATACACTCCTATTGCCCCCATCGCGTCTAGCTTATCCGCATCCGAGAGAACCTTCGCCTCAAGACTCAGGGGCTTCTCCCTCGTCTTGAACCTATGCGTTTTTATGACATTGACAATTTCGGAGACCTTGGCCCGTTGAAGGCCTAACCTAAGCAAGACCCGCTCGGCTTCCCTAGCGCCCTTCACGGCGTGATTGCCCCGCCCTCCGTTGCGGACGATGTCATGAAGCAGGGAAGATATTTTGAGGATTTCGAGGTCTCCCTTTTCCTTCTTCCCGATAAAAACACATAAATCGTGTACCCTCTTCACATGATCCCAGCTATGGCACCCATAGTGCTTCATTCTCTGCTTCGCGATTTTTCGAATTTTTTCAATGATATTATTTTGAACCTGCAAATCCTCACCTAAATTTACTTCTAAAACCCCGCCCCGTTAAGTTTTCTGTTTAAAATCTGGCGCCGGGGCAGGGATTTGAACCCTGACAACCCAAAGGGTCAACAGCTCTCGAGGCTGCCGCATTTCCTGACTCTGCCACCCCGGCTCATGTAAACTTGTTTCTTACTCTTAATTTAAACTGACCACACCTACAGAAAGTCCGCAAGACTGAGTTGGCGGTGCGCATCGCTCTCGAATATTGATTTTATATCACGCTGCACCAGCTTGAGGCGTTGCTCGGTGTAATTGCTCGACTCGTAATCGTGCGCTATCTGCATCGCAATCTGCAGATACTTCTCGACGCCTCCCCGCGTGACCGTGAGGATGAGCTTCCCCCCACACCGCGTGCATTGGCCTCTTAGCGGGACGCGGCGATACTTCGAGTTACAGCCCGTGCATCTGAACTGCTGGCTCGCGAACGCCCGCATGTTCCCCTTCAAGTCCGGAATGAAGTGGTGCTCGATGAGTCGCTCGGCAACATCCCGTTCGTCCACAGCTCTAATCTTTTTAGCTAGCCCAAGCTGTGCCGAAGTCTTCTGCTCCATCGTCTCGAGTGTCTTGTAGCGGCTCGTATGGGGACCGGCCGCGATGTTTCCAGTGTCGAACGAAAACTTCAGTCCCGTGTACTGGGCCTCGCTCCCGAGCCTTCGCTCAACGGTCTCCATGAGCTGCGCCAACTCGCTCGGGCTCGCATAGCGAAGCGTGGCCTCGTAGAACTCGAGTGGGTATCGCTCCATCACGTCCATATTATGCGCCTCCTTGTCGATCTCGGTGGGGTCTATGCGTGTGTTCAGGATGAGCGGAGCATCCATCATCCCGCCACGCCTCGAGGGCAGGAAGCGCCTGCTGAAGTTGAGTAGCGCATCGAGCAAAAGAATGACCGCATCTTCATCCCCGTCTGCATCTCGTCTCTTCGCCGAGTGGAAGAAGGGGTGCGCGTAGCCGACATTTGCG